>JANWZC010000009.1 GCA_025054975.1 Raineya sp. | reverse complement strand
TACCACGCTACGCGTATTGCTGTAAGGAGCATTGAAAACTGCTACACCTTTATGCATACAGGTTTTCAAATCAATTTGGTTAGTACCTATGCAAAAAGCCCCAATAGCAATCAGTCTTTCGGCATTTTCTAAGACTTTGGCAGTTACATTTGTTTTGGAACGTATGCCCAAAATAGAAACTTCACGAATAGCCTCGCAAAGCTCATTTTCATTGAGAGCCGTTTTGAGCAATTCTACCTGATAACCTTCTTTTTCAAAAATAGCTTTGGCTTTGGGGTGAATATTTTCTAAAAGCAAAACTTTAATTCGGTGTTTGGGATAAGAAACATGCATAGGCAATTTATGTATAAACAAAAATTCATCTAAATTGGGAAGCACATAGTCGGCTTTGGCAGTAACACTCTCACGTTTTACATTTTCAGTGAAGGCATAAAAACGATTAGCTAATCCTGCTTCACGCATTTGGTAGTCGGTGTAGCCATCACCAATGACGTAAATTTCACCTGATAAGTTCAATGCTTTGAGCTGCAAGACTTTACCTTCGTTTTGGGCTAGTAAATTGTTAGTATCGTAGCCAATGATGTTGCCGTTTTCGTCAAAAATGAAGGAATTGGCAAATACATTTTCAGGTTTTATACCATATTCGCTTACAATAGGCACAATAAACTCACGAAAACCACTGGAAATAATCAGAATGTTATCAGAAAATTGCTGGAAAAATTGCTTATTTCGCTGAATGGAAGGAGAAACTTTGGTTTTTAGCAAATTGATAAGTTCTTGAATATGCTTTTGGTGAGCTTTGAGCAAACTTACACGCTTACGCAAGGCTTCGGCAAAAGAGATTTTACCTTCCATACCTGCATGCGTAATTTGCTCAATTTGACGAATACGTTCTATGCCGTCAGGGACATCTTGCAGGGCAATTCGTGCTAATTCGTCAAGCCCTTCTACTTGCGTAAAAGTGCTATCAAAATCAATAATAATATAATTTTTCAAGGCGGTTGAAGTTTTTGACGGCAAATTTAAGCAAAAATCATAGAATTTATGATTTTTGAACATTTATTCTGTTTTTACGGGCAAGCATTATCTAAACGCATTTCTGGAGCGGGAGTGTATTTCAAATCAAAATTTTATACAAGATTGATGCGAATTGTGCTTATCTACTACTACTCTTTTTCAATTTTTTTCTCCGCTTTCTTTTTTTCAAGTCCCAAGAGTAATCCTACTGAAACAGCCTGTAAATTATCTCTATAACGTATTTTCCAACCAATATTCGGAGAGACTACGATATCATTTGAGGTAACAAAATAAAGTTGTATGCCCGTTTCAAAAATTGCCTGTAACTCTCTTCTCGTCACGATGTTGATGTTGTATTCAAAGGAAGCGGGATAAATGTAAGGAGCTATTTTGGTAGAACCTTTGCCAAAATGAAGTTGAATACCCTCAGGGATTATGAAAGGTAAAAGTATAAATCCTACAAAATCAAAAAGTAAATTACTCGTAAGAAATAAGGTATTTCCGCTCATAAGAACGCCATGTACCATCAATCCTCCTAAACCATAATGTAACATAAGTTGCTTATCGGGATTGATACCGAAAAGTATACGATTATTGAGGCTCACTTTTTCTCCCAAAAAACGCTTTACTCCTATTCCAAACATAGTTCTTTGAGTAAATCTGGCATAGTAAGCATCGTACATCGTTGCCAAACTGAATTTCAAACCTTTTCTCTTAAACCCATTTGAGCGTTCTTGGGAGAAACTTTCTATACTGCCAAGTAGTAAAAACAAAATTAAAGCCCTACGAAACATACCGAATACGATAATACATTTGATACAACTTTGATAGACTCAACTTATTTTCGGCAAGCCATAATACTGTTTTTGTCAAGCAATTTTTATACCTTTTTAGATTTTCTTTTTCAAGAAGTTGAGCGTATTTTTCTGAAATCTCAAAATTTTCGCTAAAATAACTTTGTCGCAAGTGATACTGAATGTTCCGAGCTAATGCCTTGAAATCTTGTTCATCTTTGCAAAAATGATAGGCTTTTTGTAAAACTTGCAGAGTAGAAAGTAAAAGAATATTTTGTTTTTTTTGATAAAATTTCTGCGAAAGAGAACTTTTATGTTTGCGATATAGCGTAGTGATTTCATCAAGATAGGCAAAGTCGTATTCTTGGGAAGCCCTAATCCATAAATCAAAATCCTCGTAAGCCAGATTTTCATTGTAACCTCCGAGTTCTTGTAACATTGATTTTCGGAACATCATAGTTGGAGGACAAATGAAATATCTTTCCAAAACCGCTCTGAAAAAATTCTCTTGGGGAACTTTAACCTTAGCTTTGCCATACCTATCAATAGGATAATGATATTTCAGGAATCTACTTTTTTCGTCAATAATTTGGGCATTGGAAAATATCAAGCCAACTTTTTCAGGTTGTTTTTCAAAAAAAAGAACTTGTTTTTCAAGGCGTTGGGGATGCATTACATCATCAAGGGCAAAATCAATGACGTATTTGCCTTCGCATAAGGCAAGGGCTTCATTGAAAGATTTGCAATTCCCTTGATTTTCCTTGTGAAAAATGCAAGTTTTTACTTTTTGGCAAGGATTTTGATGAAGAAATTGACGAATGATTTCAGGACTATTATCGGTACTGGCATCATCAACAATGATAACTTCCCAATTTTGAAAACTTTGTTTCCACAGAGATTGAAAGGCTTCTTCTATGAAAGGAGCATGATTATAGCTCAAAGCAATAACAGAAACTAAAGGCATAACATATGTTCGTGGAGAAAAAAGTACTTTTTATCAAGTAAAAATAAGCATTCGTAGGAAAGTTGTTTATAATTTGCTTGAATAAAAATATTTTTGAAACGTAAATCTAAAAAAATCTATGGAAACACAAATTTACCTACTTGTTGGTATTGTGATGTTTGTTGCAGGGCTTTTCATAGCTTTCAGCCGAAAAAACGCTATTATGGTTCTTGTAGGCATAGAGCTTATGTTGAACGCTTCAAACTTAAACTTTTTGGCTTTTAGCCATTTGTATGATAGCCTATCAGGACAAATATTTTCAATTTTTGTAATCATTATAGCCGCGGCTGAAATTGCAGTAGGTCTGGCAATTATAGTGAAATTGTATCAATATTTCAAGAACACGAATATTGATATGTTCCAAACCTTGCATAGTTAAACATCAATGAACATTATGCGATTAAACCTGCTATAAAGCAGGTTTTTTTATGCATCAGCGATTTTATTTTCTGCCGAAGTTTCCGCAGGAATAGCTTCTTGGGAAGTTTCAGTTTTTGGAAAAAACTTTCTTTGAAATAAAATAATACTCACTACCCCCACAAAAATTGAACTATCTGCAATATTGAAAATGGGAAATGCAAAGTAAGTACCGCCCAAAAAAGGTATCCATTCAGGTAAAATACCCTGCCAAAAATCTGTAAAAATCATATCAATTACCTGTCCGTGCAGAAAAGCAAAAGGAGCGTCAGGTGGTAGATTATTTTTTAAGAAAATCCCGTAAAACATGCTATCCAACACGTTGCCTAAAGCTCCCGCAATAATGAGCGTAAGCGAAACTAATAAGCCCCAATGAGCCTGTTTATCAATTAGACGTTTGAGATAAATCGTAATGAGAACTACTGCTACAATTCTGAATAATGAAAGCAAAATTTTTCCGAAAGGAGCAGGCAAATGTACCCCAAAAGCCATTCCTGGATTAAGTGTATAATGAATTTTAAGCCATTGTAAGCCTTTTACATTAAAAAGTACAAACTCTTCGCCCAAGTGCATATTAGCATATACCCAGAGTTTAGAGGCTTGGTCTAAAAAAATAACCAACAAGGCTATCAAAACAAATTTATAGTACCGCATATTTTCGTATTTGAAGTCTCAAAGATAGTAGTTTTTGTTCGTCTGCACAAAAATTTCCGTCAAAGTAAAAAATATTGGTTAGTTTTTTGTGAAATTCATTTTTTTTCTTACATTTGCTTGTAAAATTTTGCTCCAAAACTTTATACTTATCTGTTGCCCCAATTACCTCTGAAAGAGAGAGGAAGATGGTGATTTTGTGCAATTCTTTTTCAGTTTTGTAATAAACCAAACTTACATAATAAAATTCTTTTTCCACCTAAAAATTTACGAATATGAAACCTTTTTATGCTTTTTGTGGGATTTTGTTGGTAATGTTACTGAATCCTGCCACGATTTGGGCACAAGATAAGAAAATTGATAGTTTAGAAAATTTGCTTAAAAGTCAAACAGTTCAGGATACTAACCAACTCAATACGCTTGTACAACTTGGTCGGTTGTATAGTAAAAAAGATTTGAGCAAATCTTTTGCATACGCCAAACAAGCTGAAAGTCTTGCCCAGAAGTTGAAAAACATAAAAGGAGAGGCAAATGCCTTACAAATCATGGGAGTTGTGGAAGACTTGAGAGCTAATTACAAAGATGCAATTAGGTACATGGAGAAATCTTTGGAACTGAACCGCAAGATTAATAGTCAAAAAGGGATTGCCAGTTGCTTGAATAATCTGGGCATTTACTACTTCAAACAAGGTGATTACCTCAATTCAATTAAAAGGCATTCGGAGTCGGTAGTTATCAAGGAAAAATTAGGCGATGAACTGGGCATTATTTCGTCTAACATCAATATTGGTGTAGTGTATGACCAACTCAAAGACTACGAAAAGGCACGCGATTATTTCCAAAAAGCCCTTGCCGTAGCAGAAAAGAACGAAGATTATGCCGAACAACATGCTGCTGTACTTTTCAATTTGGCAGCTCTTGCTACTAACGAGGGAAACTTTGAAGAAAGTCTTAAACTCAACCAAAAGGCTTTGGAAATAAGAAAAACTATTCAAGATGAAGTACATCTGCCTGAAAGTTTAAGAGCTTTGGGAGAGGTTTATACGGCTCTCAAAAATTATCCTACTGCTAAAAAACATTTAGACGAGGCTCTGAAAACTGCCGAAGAAATTGGAGATAAACTCACAATGGCAGTAGGGTATAGCAGTATTGGCGACTGGTACGAAGCCCAAAAACAATATGCCAAAGCCTGTGAATTTCACATCAAAGGCTATGAACTTGCCAAAGAAATTGGTGCAAAACACGTATTACGCGATGCTGCCGAAGACTTAAAGAAAAACTACTTGGAACTTGGCGACTTCAAGTCAGCGAATGCTTGGGGTGTAAAACTTATTCAACATCAAAAGGAAATTTTAAGTGAAGATATGCAAAAAGAATTTTCTCGTTTGGAAGGAAAATTAGAACTTGAAAGAAAATTAGCTCAAGAACAACGCGAACGTGAAATTCAGGCAGAACGCGAAGCCAAAGAACGTGAAAGACAAAACAACTTGCAATATTCGGCTATTTTGATAGCTCTTGTAAGTGCCTTCTTGATAGTAGTTGGCTTCTTACGCCGCACTATGCCAACCTCAGTAGTGGAAAATATCACCTTCTTTATTTTACTGATTTTCTTTGAATTTGTATTAGTATTTCTAGACCCTTTCATCTCACAATACACCAATGGTTTTCCTTTGCTTACACTTACAGCAAACGTAATAGTAGCTCTGGCATTTATGCCTATTCATAGAGGATTAGAGAAAGCCCTTAAAAAGCGACTTACTCCTGAAAAATATGCTGCTCGCTTAGGGGTAGAAGTAGAAGCAGAGTAGATGTACTAAAAACGAAAAGTGATTTTGAGGAGAGATTTCACCCCCTTTTTCGGGTTTTGGGCAAAGCCGAAACACCAAAAGGGGGCAAAACTAATTTTTTTGAGTATAGCGAGTATAGATTGTTCTATCAATCTTTCTATATCAGGGTTGCAATATATTCCTGTAATGGTTCAAAGGGAATTTTTTCAATAACCTCTTCGGCAAAGGCTTTGAGCAATAAGTTTCGGGCAACCGCCTCACTAATACCCCGCGAACGCATATAAAATAATGCCGATTCATCCAGTTTGCCTGTGGTAGCTCCGTGAGAACATTTTACATCATCAGCCCAAATTTCAAGTTGGGGCTTGGTGTAAATGCTTGCTTGCTCACTCAATAATACATTTCTATTCTGTTGATAGGCGTTTGTTTTTTGAGCATCAGGACGTACATAAATTTTACCATTGAAAACTCCCGTAGAAGCCTCATCAAAAAGTCCTTTGTAAAGTTCGTTACTATAAGAATTAGGCTGACGATGGTCAGCAAGCGTGTGGTGGTCGGCAAGGGTTTTACCTTTGAGGTATGAAAGTCCGTACATCAAAGTTTCACAATGCTTGCCCTCAATGAGTATATTCAGATTGTTACGCAACAAATGCCCCGCCAAAGAAAATGTGAAACTCGCAAAATGACTGCTATCACGCTGTTCTACTTGGGTGGTATCAATCCGATACACTTTGTTTTTCTCGTTTTGCAATTTGTAAAAATTCACACGAGCATTTTCAGCTACAAAAATTTCAGTAACTTCATTCACGAAACTTGTACTTTCGCCTTTTGCCAAATACAAATTGATAATTTGAACCTCACTGCTTTTCTCTGCAACAACTATGTTTCTTTGTAAATATGCCGTATTTTCACCACTATTCAAATGATATACCACCAAAGGCTTATCTAAAACTGCTCCCGCAGGAATATGCAAGAAATAACCATTTTGAGCAAAAGCAGTATTCAAGGCATCAAAGTATTCTTTTTCAAGATTGAGATTTTTGGCAAAATAATTTTGTACTTTACCTTCTCTTTCTGCTTGGGCGAAAGGAATAAGCTGAACTTTTGCAGGCAATACTGCATATTTTTCCTGCCAAAAACCATTCACAAACACTATGCGATAAGTTTCTTGTAGTTGAGGTACAAAAAACTTCTCAATTTCCTCGCAAACTCCACTTTGAGCAAGTACAAAATTTTCATTTTGCAAACCTTTCAGATTGGTGTATTTCCACTCTTCGTGTTTGGTGGTGGGCATTTGTAGATTTTCAAGAGAACGTAGTGCTTGCTCTCGTGTTTTATTGCTTACAATAGGAGTATTGTTGAATATATCGTGAAACTTTTTTTCTGCGACAACCATAGATTAGACATTAGACGTGAGACACAAGACATGAGACATAAAAAATGAGACAATGACATCAAATACAAATACTCCACATCTTGCAACTGATGTCCTGCCTCAAAAAGTCTAAACAGAGGCAGTAGCTTCTGCTTTTACCCAATCGTAACCTTTGGCTTCTAACTCTTGGGCTAATTCTTTACCCCCCGACTTTATGATTTTGCCATCATATAGTACATGTACAAAATCAGGCTGAATGTAGTCCAAGATACGTTGAAAATGCGTAATAATCAAAAAGGCATTGTGAGGATTGCGTAATTTATTTACTCCTTCGGCTACAATTCGCAAAGCATCAATATCCAAACCCGAGTCAGTTTCGTCTAAAATTGCCAAACGAGGCTCCAACATTGCCATTTGGAAAATCTCATTTCGTTTTTTCTCCCCTCCCGAAAAACCTTCATTCAAAGACCGCTTCATCAGACTTTCGTCAATGTGTAAAATTTTGGCTTTTTCCTTCAAGAGTTTCAAAAATTGCACGGCATCCAAAGGCTCCAAGCCTCTGTATTTGCGAATTTCGTTAAGAGCAGTTTTTAGGAAATTGGTAGTAGTAACTCCTGGAATTTCAATAGGGTGCTGGAACGCCAAGAAAATACCCTCACCTGCACGTTCTTCGGGGGCAAGTTCTAAAAGATTTTTATCCAAAAAAGTGATACTTCCTTCGGTAACTTCGTAAGCCTCTTTGCCCGCAAGCACAGCCGCCAAAGTGCTTTTACCCGAACCATTTGGACCCATAATGGCATGAATTTCCCCTGCTTTGATTTCCAAATTCAAGCCTTTCAGAATGGGTTTATTATCTATCTGGGCGTGTAAATTTTCAATTTTTAACATAGCTCAAAAAAATTAGGTAGATAATTAGCAAGACTAAAACAAGAAAATAGGACATTTTGTTCAAGAAGGGCAATATGAAAAATGAAATGAAATTCAAATTTTGCTGCTCAATGGTTTGATTTTCTTAAAAAGTACCCGCAGAGAGAATCGAACTCCCACCTTCAGAACCGGAATCTGACATTCTATCCATTAAACTATGCGGGCAAAAATTTTTACGCAAAGTTAAATTTTTTGTGTTAATTTGCCAAAAATTTGCTTGAAAATGCTTTCAGAAAACGAAATTAAGGCACTCATTACCCTGCTTGATGACGAAGACGCTGAAATTGTTAGGCACGTAGAGGCTAAAATTCTTTCAGTGGGCGAAAGCATACTACCCTTTTTAGAAACTGAATGGCAAAATAAAAGTCTGCAACCCCTGATTTCAGAGCGTTTGGAGCAGATTATTCATTCTTTGCGTTTTCAGACACTCAAAAGCAAACTCAAAAATTGGAAAGAACAAGAAAATCACGATTTGCTCAAAGGAGCATGGCTGATTGCTACCTACCAATACCCCGAATGTACTTATGAAAGTTTGCAAGAACAAATAGAGCAAATTTATTACAATGTTTGGGTACATTTCAGGGATAATCTCCACCCCTACGACCAAGTAAAAATTATCAATTACGTACTTTTTGATGAAATGAAATTTAGTGCTAATACGCAAAATTTTCATTCTCCTGCCAATAGTATGCTCAATCGCGTATTAGAAACTCGCAAAGGCAATCCCATTTCTTTATGTATCTTGTACATTTTGGTAGCTCAGAAGCTCAATTTGCCGATTTATGGTGTAAATATGCCTAATTTGTTTATTCTGATTTATCAAAGTCCTGAACGTCCTTTTTACATCAATGCTTTCAATCGCGGGCTGATTTTCACCAAATCCGACATTGATAACTACATTGCCCAACTGGGACTTTCGCCACACGAAAGTTTCTACAATCCTACTACGCCCTTGGAAATTATCAAGCGAGTTTGTAGAAACTTAATAGTTTCTTACGAACATCTCGGTGAAACCGAAAAAATGCAAGAAATGCAAGAATTATTAGAGGTACTTTCAGATTGATTTTCAAACCTGCTTAAACAAGTCAAGATAAGCCAATTCTTATGTCTTGCGCCTCATATCTTGTGTCTTGTGTCTTATGTCTTGTGTCTTGCGTCTAAAATATGTATCGCTATTTTGTAATTTACAAACCTTACGGCGTATTAAATCAATTTACAGATGACTTGGGCAGACCTACACTTGCCTCCTTATACAACTTTCCCAAAGATGTTTATCCCGTAGGACGCTTGGATATAGATAGTGAAGGACTTTTACTGCTTACCAACGACAAAAGTATTAACCATCGTCTCTTAAACCCCAAATTCAAGCATAGCAAAACCTATTGGGTGCAAGTAGAAGGACAAGTCACCCAAGAGGCTGTTGCTCAATTAGAAAAAGGGATTGAAATTCGCATTGAAGGCAAAATTTACAAAACGTTGCCTGCTAAAGCCTTTATTTTTGAAACCCCTCCCCAAGTGCCTGAACGCAATCCACCTATTCGTTTTCGGAAAAATATTCCTACTTCGTGGATAAGTTTGAGTATCGTAGAAGGCAAGAAACATCAAGTTCGGAAAATGACTGCCGCCGTAGGTTTTCCTACACTTCGGCTCATTCGTTATCAAATTCAAAATCTCACCCTTGCAGAAATGAAGGTAGGAGAAGTACAAGAACTTTCCCGAAAAGAGATTTATCAAAAACTTTTCGGTGAGAACGTGTGAAAATTACTTTTGAAGCATTTTGGCTTTTTCAATATCAAAAAGTTCGGTGAGAATATCCATGAGCGTATCGGCTTCGCCACGCTTACAAGCGGCTTTGAGTTGTAAGACAGGAAATTTAAGAATTTTTTGCACCAAATTGCCTGTAATTTTATCCAAAAGTTCCGCCTCTTGCTCACTAATTTTTTTGCTGTATTTGGAAAGTTCTTCCTTGCGAATTTGCTCCAAAGCGTTTTTAATTTTCTGAATAACGGGTGAAATTTCCATTTCTCTGCTCCAATCCAAAAATTCTTGGATAGCCTCTTGCATAATAGCCCTTACCGCAGGAATCTCTACTTGACGACGTTGCAAAGTTTCTTGGGTACGTTGGTGAAGTTGGTCAATATCATACACCAAAAAGCCTGCAATTTCTTCGGTATCGGTAGCTACGCTACGAGGCACAGAAAGGTCAATGAAATATTTTTGTTTGTGAATAGGCTTGCCTGCAAACTTTTCTTTGCTAATAAAGTTGGCGACTGCTACTGACGAAATCACCACATCAGCCTCGTCTATTTCTTGCCAAACTTCTGCAAAGTCTGCTACCGCAAAACCTGTTTCAAGGGCTAAATTTTGGGCTTTTTCGGTGGTTCGGTTGCAAATGCGTACATCTGTGAATTTACCTTGTAAGTTTTTGCAAACATCTGTACCAATTTCTCCTAAACCCAACACCAAAATTTTAGGGTTTTGCCAAAAAGTTTGTATGGATTGTAGCAATTCTACTGCCGCATAAGCCACCGAAGCCGCCCCATCGCGAAACGAAGTTTCTTGACTGATACGTTTGTTGGTGAAAAAGATACTATGCAGTAGTCGGTGCAAGAAAGCCCCTGCCATTTGCAAGTCTGCTGAATATTGATAGGCTTTTTTGATTTGGTTGATGATTTGAATATCGCCCAAAATTTGAGAGTTCAAGCCCAAAGCCACCTCAAAAAGATGTTCTACGGCTTGTGTGCCTGAGAAAATTTGAAAGTTCTTGATAAATTTGGCTAATGAACTATCCCCTTTGAATGCCACTAATGCCTGCAAAATAGCCTCATTGAGTTCTTTTTCGGAATGATAGTAAATTTCGGTTCTGTTGCAGGTAGAAACTACTAATGCCTCTGAAAGTTCAAAAACATCTTTCAGGTAAAGCAGAAAGTCTTGGGTTTCTTTATCCGACAAAGCAAATTTTTCTCGCACTTCTACCGAAGCGTTGTGATGAGTGAGGCAAATTGCTTTGAAGTAATCGTACATAGTTGGGCTATTTTTGTTAGGCAAACGACTTGCAAAAGCAAATTGTTTGTGCAAAAATAGCAGGAAATAAGGAGAAAAATAAATGATTTTTATCAGAAAAGACTAATTTAGAATTTTTCTAAATAAGTGATTGGTTGGTTTTTGGAAGTTAGATTATCCTACTGATGATTTTTTCTAATTTAATTTTCAACTCTTCAAAATCTCTTTTGATTTCTTCAATTTCTTTTGGATTCGCTTTATTGAAAGAAATGTTACCACTAATGTTAATTATTACACCATTGTTATCAAAAATATTTTGAATAATAATTTTAGGGTCAGTGGGTAAGTTTAAGATTTTTTCAGAATCCACACCATATATTTCTTTTGCAATTTTATCTAATAAATCCTTTGGAATACTTTGTTTCTGCTCCACTTTTGCATAAGCTGCTTGCGTAATACCAAGTTTAGAAGCTACATACTCTTGTGTAAAATTATGTAACTCTCTTACAATTTGCAGTTTTTTACCGATATTTTCCATAAAGCAGAATAAATTATTTTTTTGTAGTTATATCTTATTCTTGTGCCAAAATAATAATTTTTTGCAAAATATAGATTTTTGCAATGTAAAACTAAACACTTAAATTTATGTACAGAGTAACAACAAAATTTTTCGCTATACTGCTTTTAATTGGCAGTTTGTATTTGCAGGCTTGTAAAGACATAAAAAATATAAAGCCTGCAACTGAAATGAATGCTGGGGAAATTAGTTCTTCGCAAGGTGTTGATATTCAAACACCACATGGGTTAATTAGATTCAAAAATGCACGATTACAGATGAGTATTCAAACTTATGAGAATATTCTTGAAAGACTGGAAATTGAAGATATAGAAGATGTATTGAAAAATACTAATTTTGTATCTTTGAAAAAATATTTTGAAAATAATCCTAATTTGGCACCAGAATTGCGAGAAGTATATGAGGGAACGTTAATTAGTGCTTTGCTAAATACAAATGGCATTTTGCAACTAAATCAATGGATTCTAAGAATTGATAAAGCAAACGAAAGGGTATTAGTGCTTCAAGAAAACCACGAAAGCCAAATAAACGATTTGATAAATGGTAATACTTCTAACCCCAATATTCAAGTTTTTAGCACTGATGATGACGTAATATCTATTTTAGAGGGAAACGAACAAAGAGGAATTTTCTGTGGAGATAGAAGAGCAAAGGAGAAAAGAGATCTAAGTAGTTATGATATACCTTTATTAGATAATCATAAATTAAAATGTGTAGTTGCATATATTAAGTTAGGTGTTTATTTTGAATTAAAATCAAGAGTAATCTACTTATCAGGATTTTTTAGGAGAAAAGCAAATTTAAGTATTTTATATCAATATAAACATCAAGGAAGATGCAAAAATAATCAAATTATAGAAGGGAATAGTTATATTGAATGCAATGCTTCAGGTTGGTGTAATAGATATGCTGGAACTTATACAATTAAACATTATAGGTGGAACCAGGCTTTACAAAACTACTTTCTAGCTTCAACTTTCATGGTATCAGATGAGGGAGTAAATTATGTAATTCCAAGATATCATGTTATTAGAGACGGTTTTTAACTTAGGAAATTTAATTATTATATTAATTAGTCGTCCCTTAAAAAGTATAGTTTGATTTATAGAAGGAAATACCTATGAATTGAAGGCGAAAAAAAGTTTTTGTAAAAAGAGCCGAAAAGATGCTTTGTATGCAAATTTTAGAGGTACAAGATACAAATTTTTGCAATATTTTTACAAGAAAATTCAAAATATTTCCTTGATAAACAAATGTTTAATAATTTTTAACAGACGACTAATTATTATACTGAATGAAATTGGTTTTAAGAATAGTACTCATTTAGTATAAAATTCTTGAAAATCATTGTATTTAGTAATTTTATGAAGGCTCAAATAAAAACTAAAATTAGGAAATATAGACTATCGGTTACAAAGTTATTTTTTTGCTACAATAAAGTTATTTTAATACCAATGAAAAAAATTTTTTTCATTGGTATTTTTATATTATTTATCCTACCTAAATTATCATTCTCTCAAAAGTATATCTATTTTACTCCACATGCAGGAGGTAATTTTGTTTTTTGCAGGGAGTTTGCAAGTTTGCCTGAATATAAAGTCAGGCAGTTTGATTATTCTCCGTTAAGTACTTTTGGACTTGCTTTAAGGTTGGAAAATAGTAAAAACCGCTTCATCACCATAGGCTATGAGCAAGATGAAAATGGTTATGCTACTTATGAGGAAAAACAAGTTCCTTTCAACTATGGTATTTTTCAGAATTCTTTTGTCGTTAGAAAAAGAATGGCAAGAAATGAAATTGAAAGAATATATTTTTATGGACGTTTCCCGATTTTTCAGAAAAAACAGCGAAATCTTAATAAAATCAGAGTGAAGCCCTATTTAATTTCAGGAATAAGTTACGATTGGAGTGTATGTGATTTTGAAGCTAATACTTTTGTATCCAGCAATATACGCGACACCATTTTCACCAATAGACAAAACAATATTTCTCTGTGGCTTGGTGGGCATTTGGTGCTACTTAACAAAGATAATAAAAAAGTTTTAGAACTTCAAATTCATCTCAAAAAAGGCATAAACATTCTTTATGGCATTATTCGCTACGATTACTTTACAGGTGAAGTAGTACAACTTATCAGTGTTTATGGAAGTAACCTTACACTTACTTTGGGAATACCTTTGAAAATTGTTAAGTTTAGAAAAAATGAAAAGAAAAATGAGGCTAATTAGCATTTTAGGGCTTTTATTGGGTTTTCAAACCCTTTTTGCTCAACAAAGTCTTTTCATAGAGCCTGCGGCGTCACTCACAGGCTCTTTCAGCCAAAATGTGCAAAAAACTCCTTTTCTCCAAAAGCATAACGAGTGGTATTTTTTATGAAAAATATTTGGAGTAATTGAAAAAATGATTGAATTAGGATTGCACTTTTCAAAGGTATTCAAATGAAAGCGAAATAACGCGTATTGTGATTTTTTCTATGTCAAATTAATCTTACAAAACATAGAAGTCCCAAGAACTTTATGGTTAATTTGTGGTCAGTACTCATTGCTTATAAGTTCTTGGACAAAAAACCTCGTATGCAAGAGTATCAACTAAAACTTTGGGTAAAAATATTGTATTTATCCAAGATTTGGCTGCCTAATCACGTTATATTAGTGGTCGTTTCGTAATTGATTAGCCCAAGTTCTATTGCTAAATACCCTTTAATGATACTTTTGCTCTGTTTAATAAGCTCAAAAAGGGGCAAACAAACTCTTGTAAGTATAACAGACAAAGTTTGCATTTTTTGGGTGTGTTTTGTAGGTTTGCGTTGCATTAACCTCTTACGAAGTTGTTTGTAGAACCACATCATAAAGTTACGGGGTGGATAGAGGTCATTTGTGGCTCAATGTTTTCGGGCAAAACCGAAGAACTTATCCGCCGACTGAACCGAGCTATTATCGCCAAGCAAAAAGTAGAAATTTTCAAACCTGCTCTTGATATTCGTTACCACGAAACACAAGTGGTTTCGCACAATGCCACCAGTATTCGTTCTACACCCGTGCATAGTGCAGAAGAGATTTTTTTGTACATAGGTGATTGTGATGTAATTGGCATTGATGAAGTACAGTTTTTTGATAGTCAAATTGTTGAGGTATGTAACCGCTTAGCAAATTCGGGGAAAAGAGTGATTGTAGCAGGTTTGGATATGGACTATTTGGGCAGACCTTTTGGAGCTATGCCCGCCTTAATGGCTATTGCCGAATTTGTAACCAAAGTTCATGCTATTTGTGTAAAATGCGGAGCAGTAGCCCATTATTCTTTTCGTTTGGCAAATTCTGCCGAAAAAGTACTTTTGGGCGAAAAAGATATATACGAAGCTCGTTGTAGAAGTTGCTTTTTAGAGGGAATGAATCAAATTGAGCAACATCATTGAAAAACTTTTCACATATCATTGAAAGGTTTGCTATTTCTGTTTTGATTTTGTAAATTTTTACCAAAACTTTCAGGTATGCATTGGCACATCCAGTCTCTTGAAGAGATTTTTTCCCACACACAAAGCCAAAAAGAAGGCTTAAAACATGAAGATGCTCAAAAGAAATTAGCCATTCAGGGTAAAAATGAACTTATTAGCAAACCGCCACGCCCTATTTGGTTGATGTTTTTGGGGCAGTTCAAAGATGTAATGATTATCATTTTGCTACTTGCGGCAATTATTTCAGGCTTGATTGGCGATTTGAAAGATACCCTGCTGATAACCTTAATTGTTTTCCTCAATGCTATTATTGGTTTTTTCCAAGAGTACCGAGCCGAAAAAGCTATGGAAGCCCTGAAAAAAATGGCTACAACCACTGCCAAAGTCCTTCGTAATGGCAAAATTGAACACCTGAACTCCACAGATATTGTGCAGGGAGATATTGTACATTTGGAGGCAGGTGATATGGTACCCGCCGACTTACGACTGATTGAAACGCACAACCTACGCATTGAAGAAGCATCGCTTACAGGAGAATCGGAAGCCGTAGAAAAACATACCGAACCACTCACAGAAACCAACATTCCTTTGGGGGATAGGCTCAATATGGCTTACAAAAGCACTCTTGTAACTTATGGCAGAGGCGTTGGCGTGGTAGTTGCCACAGGCATGAAAACCGAAATTGGCAATATTGCTCAAATGCTCCAAGAAAGCGAAACACAAACTCCTCTACAAAAACGTTTAGCTGAGTTTGGCAAAAGACTTTCCTTTGTAATCTTTGCGATTTGTGCGATTATTTATGTAGCAGGACTGATTCGTGGTGAAGAACCTACTCAACTCTTGCTTACTGCTATTTCGGTGGCAGTAGCGGCTATCCCCGAAACTTTGCCTGCTGTAATTACGGTTTCTTTGGCTTTGGGAGCAAGTAAATTGGTCAAGCAAAATGCCCTGATACGCAAATTGCCTGCCATTGAGACTTTGGGTTCGGTTACTTACATTGGAAGCGATAAAACAGGAACGCTTACGCAAAATAAAATGACTGTTCAAGAGCATTGGCTTAACCCTCATTTATCTTCAAAAGAAGTGAATTTACTTTGGGAAGCAATGCTCTGTAATCAGGATACTCAAGTGCAAGAAAATGGAGAAATCAAAGGAGATGCTACTGAAATAGCGGCACGCCTGTACGCAGAACAACAAATGCCTCAATGTGAGCCTTTGCAACGAATAGATGAAATTCCGTTCAGTTCGGAGCGGAAGATGATGACCACAATTCACCAAAAAGATAATCAAATTCTTGTTTATAGCAAGGGGGCTTTAGAGTCTATTGCTGAAAAATGTTCAAATTTGCCACAAGAAGTTTGGCAAGTAGCCGAAACAATGACCCGAAAAGGACAACGCGTCCTTGCGTATGCGTACAAAACTTTGGAAAAAAACTATCCAACACAAAATATGCTTATTGAGCAAGATTTGAAACTTTTGGGATTGGTAGCAATGATAGACCCTCCTCGTCCCGAAGTAAAACAAGCAGTTGCCGAATGTATCACAGCAGGTATTATCCCTGTTATGATTACAGGAGACCACCCTTTGACTGCCAAAGCTATTGCACAAGAATTAGGTATTCTGCAAAGTGAAAAACACGAAGTAATTACAGGCAAAGAAATGGCAATGCTTTCCGAAGAGGAATTAGAGTACAAAATAGATAAAATTCGGGTATTCGCAAGAGTTTCTCCTGAACAAAAATTACAGATTGTCAAGATTTTGCAAAGAAAGGGGCATTTTGTAGCCATGACAGGCGATGGAGTGAATGATGCTCCTGCTCTCAAAAGAGCCGATATTGGAGTAGCTATGGGCATTTCGGGAACTGATGTTTCCAAAGAAGCCGCTGATATGATATTGCTGGATGATAATTTTGCTACCATTGTAAAAGCTGTACGCGAAGGCAGACGCATCTTTGATAACATTCGCAAGTTCATCAAATACACCATGACAGGCAATGCAGGTAAGATTTGGGTAATTTTTCTTGCTCCTATTATTGGACTTCCTGTGCCTTTGCTTCCTGCTCAAATTCTTTGGCTCAATTTGGTTACCGATGGCTTGCCCGGACTTGCCCTAGCAGGCGAACCTGCTGAAAAAAGTGTTATGCAGCGTCCTCCTCGCCACCCGCAAGAAAGTATTTTTGCTCACGGATTAGGCTGGCATATCCTATGGGTAGGGCTTTTGATAGGGGCTTTGGTGTTGGGTTTGCAGGCTTGGAGCTATGCAAGTGGTAGTTCGCATTGGCAAACAATTGTTTTTACAAGTTTATGTTTTGCCCAAATTGGGCAAATTTTAGCCGTTCGTAGCGAAAGACATTTGCTTTTTAGTTTGGGATTCTTCACAAATTTGCCTTTGCTCGGAACAGCGGTGCTAAATTTTGCCTTGCAAATGCTTTTGATTTATCATCCCTTTTTCCAAGAAATTTTTGTAACCAAGCCGCTCACTTTGGAAGAGTTACTTTGGTGTATGGGAATAGCTGTGGTGGTATTTCACGTAATTGAGTTTGAAAAAATCATAAAAAAGCATTTTTGGAAAAATTAGCAGTTTATTTTCAGATTTTCTCCGATTTAATTTTGTCCAGCGAGTTGGGTTGGTTTTTCGTAAAATCAAAAAGAATTTGCCCTGAGTCGCTTACGCGTAATTCGGCTATTTGCTTGGCTACTAAATTTTCAAGTCTTTTTTGGGCTTCGTCAAGGGTGAGAGAAGTTTGTGTAGCTAATTCATGTGCCGAAATGATACCTGTTCGCATATTGGCAAAGCGTATAATCATCTCGTCAGTAATTTTGAAATCAGTTTTGGTTTGTTTGACTTGGGAAGATGACTTACGAGGCAAAATCCTACCCAAAATAAAACCAACCAAGCCGCTCATCAAACAAAATAAAACGAGCTTCATAAAATTTTGCTTTTTTTGAAATAAAACGTATTTTGCAAAACTCTAACTTGTAGCAAGTATGCTTTTTGGGCAAACCATTCGCAACTTAAAAAGAATTCGGCAAATTACCAATGTTTTGCTAAAATATGGTTTTGAGGATCTAGTGGCTAATACCCCACTGAAAGCCATTGTACCTGCCAGCAAGCGTTTAGCTCGTCTGCGGGGAGAGAGTTTCGTGCAGAAATACACGCGTCCTGAATTAGCTCGTATGGCAGCAGAGGAGTTAGGACCTACTTTCGTGAAACTTGCTCAAATTCTTGCCAATCGTCCTGATATTATTCCCGAAGAGTATCAACAAGAATTTGAAAAACTGCAAAGTCAAGCTGCTCCTTTTCCTACCGAAGTAGCTAAACAAATCATTGAAAAAGAACTCAAAAAGCCTGTTGAAGAGATTTTTTTGGAATTCAGCGAAAAACCTTTGGGTTCGGCTTCTATTGGGCAAGTACATAAAGCCAAACTCCAAAACGGACAAGAAGTAGTGGTCAAGATTCAACGTCCTGATGTAGCTCAAAAAGTAATGACCGACTTGGCTATTATCAAGGACATTGTGAGGAGAGGTAAAAAATTCTTTCAAGCACAAGGATTTTACAATATTGAAGATATTGTTACTGCGTTTGAAAAAAGCATCAAAAAGGAATTAGATTACACCAACGAAGCCCGCTACATTGACCAATTTCGCAACTATTACAAAGATTACAAAAATTTTTATGTACCCAAAGCCTTTTTAGAATATACCACGAAAAAGGTAATGGTATTGGAATTTGTGAGAGGTTGTAAAATCACTGATGTCAATCAATTACGTAAATGGGGACACGACCCCACTAAAATCGCTGAAATCGGCATGGATATCTACCTAACACAAATTTTTCAACATGGGTATTTCCACGCCGACCCCCACCCTGGCAATATCATTATCAAAGAAGATGGTACTATTTGTTTGATTGACTTTGGAATGGTGGGCAAACTTTCCAAAAATGACCGCTTCGCTTTTGCAGGTGTTTTGATTGCAATGGCTCAGAAAAATCCTGCTGAAATGGCTCGTAATTTCAAACGTTTAGCCATTGACTCCGAAATAGAAGACGAAAAAGTCTTTGAAAATGCTCTTGCTGAACTTATTGATGACTTTGTTTCTTTGGACGTTAATCAGTCCAGTATGAGCGACATGGCAACTCGCCTGCAAGAAATTATTCGTGATTTCCGCTTGCAAGTGCCAGGAGGGGTGTTTATTATTTTGAGAGCCTTAACTATTTTAGAAGGCATTGGCAAAACCATTCATCCTACTTTCCAGACCTATGAATTTTTCCGTCCTTATGGCATTAAGATTTTTTTAGACCAATATTCGCCTCAAAATTTAAGTGAAGAGGCTCTCAATACGGCACGTTCTTTTATTGGTTTTTTGAATGATTTCCCTCGCGAAGTTCGGGAAATTCTACGCAAACTCCGCAAAGGCAGGTTGCACATTGAAACCGAACTTACAGGTTATGAGCCTGCTATTTATAGTCTTACAAAAGCCATTAGGTATTTAGCAGTGAGCATTTTGATAGTGGGGCTTTTGGTAAGTGCTTCCCTTTTGACCGATAAAGAAATTGCTAAAATCTCTACTTTGAGCATTATTAGTTTTTCTTTGGCTATTTTTTTGATGTTTGTCTTAGCAGTGAAGTCTTTACTCGGAGATGATTGACAAAACAAAAAACTCGCTATCAAAGTTTTACAGAAAAAAATACTAAAATTCCCAAATAAAACCTTACATCAAAAAATTTTTTTGGAGAGAAAAGTGTAATTTTGAAGTTCATGCTTTGGACGCTACAATTGCGTTTCCTGAACGCTTATTCTGAAAATATTTGGCAATTAACTTAAAACTTAAACGCTTGTGTTAGTACAGAAAAGAGATGGTCGTTTAGAGTCCGTGAAATTTGATAAAATCACGGCACGCATTGAAAGGCTATGTTATGGCTTGGATATGCGTTTTGTAGAGCCTGTGGAAATCGCTAAAAGAGTAATTGCAGGTATTTATGACCGAATACCTACCACAGAGCTTGATGAACTTGCGGCTCAAACTGCCGCCGCTATGGCAACCACACACCCCGATTATGCCATTTTAGCGGCTCGGATTGCAATTTCTAATCTGCACAAAGAAACCAGCAAGTCCTTTTCTAATACTATGAAAAGGCTTTACGAGTACATAGACCCCAAAACAGGCGAAAATGCAGGACTTATCGCCAAAGATGTTTATGAGGTAATTCGTAAAAACGCCGCTCTCTTAGACTCTACCATAATTTACGACAGAGATTACCATTTTGATTATTTCGGCTTCAAAACCCTTGAAAAATCTTACCTTTTGCGAATCAATGGCAAAGTAGCAGAACGCCCTCAGCACATGTTTATGCGTGTAGCGGTAGGCATTCACAAAGATGATATTGAAGCCGCTATTGAAACTTACAATTTAATGTCGGAAAAGTGGTTCATTCATGCAACGCCTACGCTTTTCAATGCAGGTACGCCTAAACCACAACTTTCCAGTTGTTTCTTGCTCACCATGAAAGAAGACTCCATTGACGGCATTTACGATACGCTCAAACAATGTGCAAAAATTTCTCAATCCGCAGGAGGTATAGGACTTTCTATCCATAACATCCGGGCAACAGGCTCATACATCAAAGGCACGAATGGCTATTCTAATGGCATTGTGCCGATGCTTAAAGTATTCAACGATACAGCTCGCTACATTGACCAAGGCGGTGGCAAACGCAAAGGAGCTTTCGCAATTTATTTAGAACCTTGGCATGCTGATATTTTTGAGTTTTTGGAACTAAAAAGAAATCAAGGGGCAGAGGAATTGCGTGCCAGAGACCTATTCTATGCCCTTTGGATACCTGATTTGTTTATGAAACGTGTAGAAGCCAATGAAACGTGGTCGCTTTTTTGCCCTAATGAAGCTCCAGGCTTGCACGAATGTTATGGTGAGGAATTTGAGCGTTTGTACGAAAAGTATGAATTAGAAGGTAGAGCCAGAAAAGTAGTCAAAGCACAAGATTTGTGGTTTCAAATCTTGGAGTCCCAGATTGAAACAGGTACTCCTTATATGCTCTACAAAGATGCCGCCAACAGGAAATCTAATCAGAAGAATTTAGGTACAATTAAAGGCTCTAACCTTTGTACAGAAATCATTGAATACACCTCACCTGACGAAGTAGCTGTATGTAATTTAGCTTCTTTGGCTTTACCCAAGTACGTTATCAATGGTAAATTTGACCACCAAAAACTTTATGAAGTTACCAAAGTAGTTACTCGCAACCTCAATAAAATCATTGACATCAATTATTATCCTGTTCCTGAGGCAGAGCGTAGCAATAAGCGTCATCGTCCTATTGGTATCGGGGTGCAGGGGCTTGCGGATGTATTTATTATGTTACGAATGCCTTATGAAAGCGAAGAAGCCAGAGGCTTGAATAAGGATATTTTTGAAACTATTTACTATGCGGCTTTGGAAGCTTCTATGGAACTTGCTCAAAAATATGGACCTTACGAAACTTATGAAGGCTCACCTATTTCGCAAGGCATTTTCCAGTTTGATATGTGGGGTGTCAAACCTACCTCAGGGCGTTGGGATTGGGAGGCTCTGCGTCAGAAAATTCTCAAATACGGCGTAAGAAATTCGCTACTTGTTGCTCCTATGCCTACGGCTTCTACATCACAGATTTTGGGCAATAATGAATGCTTTGAACCTTACACAAGTAATATGTATAGTCGCAGAGTACTTTCAGGAGAGTTTATTGTGGTAAATAAACATCTCTTGAAAGATTTAATTGAACTTGGGCTTTGGAATGAAAAAATGCGTGAGAAAATTAAGGCTCTTGATGGCTCTATCCAAGAAATTAAAGAAATTCCCCAGCATATTCGTGAAATTTACAAGACCGCTTGGGAAATTAAGCAAAAATCTATTTTGGAAATGGCAGCCGATAGAGGAGCATTTATTTGCCAAAGCCAAAGCCTGAATGTATTCATCAAAGACCCTAACTTCGGCAAACTCACTTCTATGCACTTCTATGCTTGGAAACTTGGTCTGAAAACAGGTATGTATTATATGCGTACCCAAGCGGCTACGAGTGCTATCAAATTCACTACCGATACACAAGTCTTGCAAGAGGTACAGCAGAAAAAAGAAATGTCTCACGAACAAAAACTCAAAGACATGGCTTGCTCGTTGGATAATCCTGATGCTTGTGAGTCGTGTAGTGGATAAATAAACAAAGGCAGGTTACGAGACCTGCCTTTATTATTATAGACTATCCACCAGAATTTTGTAACTTTAATTCAGTATATTTTGCAGATGCAAAAATGATAGATTTGGCAAAAGTTTTCACAAGAAAAAGGAAGTCAAATTCTGGATGTATCAAGGTTTAAGCGTACTCATTCCGCCATCAATACCAATGATTTGCCCTGTAATCCAAGAGGCTTTTTCTGAAAGCAAAAAGCAAGCCATTTGAGCAATATCCTGAACATTGCCGAATTTACCGAGTGGGTGTCTTTTAGCGGCGGCTTCACGTTTGGTATCGTCAGAGAGCAATTTGCTCGCTAAGGGTGTATCGGTCAGTGAGGGAGCTATCACATTCACACGTATGTTCTGACTTGCCCATTCAGCAGCAAGCGATTTGGCAAGTCCCTCTAATGCTCCTTTTGCCGTAGCTATGGAACTATGAAAATTCATTCCTAACGTAGAAGCTACTGTGCTGAAAAGCACTACACTAGAATTTTGAGCATTTTTAAGTTGTTTATAAGTTGCCTGTAATGCCTCAATAGCTCCCAAAACATTGATTTGTAGGTCTTGTAAAAAATCTTCACGCGTAAGACGATGAAAAGGTTTGAGATTGATAGTTCCTGGACAATATGCCAAGCCGTGCAACTCGGGCAGATTTTCAAAACGAGTACTTACAGGTTCTTGTACATTCCAAGTAGTGTGTTGAACGTTTAATTTCTCAAGTTCAGGGCTTTTATTGCGAGAAGCTACCCAAACCTGATGACCTTGTTCAACTAGATTCTGCACAATAGCCAACCCAATCCCTGAACTTCCACCTATTATCAAGTAATTTTTTTTCTCCATAACAAACTTTTTTCCCTTGAAAACAAGTTTTATACAAAAATGTTTGTGAGACAACTTGGAAAATATGCTTGCCGAAAAAGTTGAAAGATTAGCTAAACGCATTGCGAACGGCAATTTACCAGGAAAAGAGGCTCAAATTCGCATGGTTTCAGATAGGTTCAAAGACCGATATTTTGACCTCCAACCCAATGCATATACGCGTGAAGGGGCTGTACTGATATTGCTATACCCCGAAAATGATACTTTAGGTTTGCCTTTAATTTTGCGTCCGAGTACCGAAAAAGGCGTACATAGTGGGCAGGTAGCTTTTCCTGGTGGCAGAAAAGACGAAACCGATAAAGATTTCATTCAAACAGCTTTACGTGAGGCAAAAGAAGAGGTGAATTTAGATAGTAGTCAGGTGAGGATTTTAGGACAAATTTCACCGTTATTTGTGTTTGCGAGCAATTTTATGGTATATCCTACGGTGGCTTTCACCGAAAAAAAACCTATTTTACAACCCAATCCGCAGGAAGTTGCTGAAATTTTTTTCACAAACATTGATAAACTTAAAAATCCTGCTACTATCAAGAGAACTATCATTAGCACGCCACAATACACCTTTGAAACACCTTATTTTGATGTAGCAGGCAAAGTAGTTTGGGGAGCTACGGCAATGATATTAAGTGAATTGATTAGCATTTGGGAATAAATACTAACATCTTGCGTCTAATGTCTTATGTCTAATGTCTAAACTATGAAAACAGGAGAAGCCGATATTATCACCACACGTTTAGAGGACTTGCTAAATTGGGCAAGGGCTTCATCACTTTTTCCGATGAGTTTTGGTTTGGCTTGTTGTGCGATTGAAATGATGGCAACATATGCATCGCATTATGATTTGGATAGATTTGGGGTTATTCCTCGTACCTCACCGCGTCAATCGGACGTGTTGATTGTATCGGGAACAGTAACTTTCAAAATGGCAGACCGAATCCGCCGTATTTACGAGCAAATGCCTGAACCTAGATATGTGATTTCTATGGGAAGTTGTGCGAATTGTGGAGGTCCATATTGGGAGCATGGCTATCACGTAGTAAAAGGAGTAGATAGGATAATTCCTGTTGATGTATATGTACCAGGCTGTCCGCCGCGTCCAGAGGCTTTGGTGGGGGCTATTTTGGAACTGCAAAAGAAAATTTTACAAGAAAAACCTTTACGCAGTGCAAAAAATTCTATTAAAAATTCGCCTTCGGATTGATTTTTGCTTAAATTTGCTATAATACTTGATGATATGAACAGAATAACTTGGATAATACTGCTATTGTGGGTATTGGGGCTTGGTGCATTGGCTCAAACCAACTCAGAAAAACAAGAAAAAGATAAAAAGGAAAGAGTTAAGAAAGCCAAAGAAATTCTGGGAGAAGACGGTTCGGTAGAAAATCCTGTATTCAACAAGGAAAGGCAAATGAGCCTTACGGCTGAAACTGCTCTTATGGAAGGTTTTTATGATTTTGTAGTAGAGGAGTATGAAAGAGCCTTGTTAGGCTTCAAAAAGGCTTTGAAAATCAATCCTAAAAGTTCAGGAATTAACTATCAAATTGCCCTCACACTTTTGAAACTAAAAAAATACAGTGAAGCTACTGAATATGCCTCTGCCGCTATTGAACTTGAAAACAACATCCCCGAATATTACTTGTTGCTTGCCAAGATTTACCAAGAACAAGGTTTATTTGCAGAAGCCTCACGGATTTATGAAAAAATGTTGGATAAAAAGCTACCCAACACGGAAATCTATTGGAAAGATTTAGCAGAAATTTATCATAAAAAACTCCAAAAGCCTGAAAAAGCTCTTAAAATCTATGAAGATTTGGAACGCAAATACGGCATCATAGAACATATCAATTCAGCAAAACAGGAAATCTTTTTAGAACAGAAAAATTTTGTTGAGGCTCTTAAAGAAGCAGAAAAATTAGCCAAATTTTATTCCGAAAAACCTGAATGGCAGGCTAATTACGCTAAAATGCTCATTCTGAATGGCAAGGAAGCCCAAGCCGAGCAATTTCTGATAGGAAAAATTCAGTCAGATTATACTTTTCAGACGCATTTGCAACTTTTACACGCTTATCAAAAACAAAATAAACACACTTTGAAAGAGCAATTAGTAAGTCAGTTGCTCAAAAACCAGCTTTTGCCCGATGAAGTACGCAGTGAAATTTTGAAAAACTTTGTAGATAAAACTGCTCAGAGTGTTGAAAAAATCTTGAAAGATACTCCTCGCAATGTTGATACTTGGCTTTTGCTTGCCCAAGAAGCAGAAAAGCAAAAAAACTTCACCAAAGCCCGTGAAGCCTACGCCGAAATAGTGAAACTAGATAACAATCATTTTGAGGCTTGGAAAAAATTACTTTTTTACGACTATCAACTTTACGAAATAGAGCAATTACTACAACACTCGCAAGAATCTCTTGAATTGTATCCTACGCAACCTGAAATGTGGTGGTACAACGGCAAAGCCTATTTTGAGCGAAAGAATTACAAAAAGGCTCTGGAGAGCTACGAAAATGGTAAAAGTTTTACACGAAAAGACAAATCTGTTTTGCTTGAAATTGCTATTGCAGAGGTATATTTGGCAGAAGGAAAAATAAATGAAGTAGAGAAAATTCTTGCCGAATTACAAAGTACTCAAAGCGAAAACCACATTTTTCTGAACTTTCAAGCATTTTTTTGGGCTTACAGAAAACAAAAACTTGATGAGGCTTTCAAGATTGCCCGAAAAGTTACAGAAGCAGAAAACGAAAATGGTGAATTTCTTTACACACTTGCTTATGTGTATTATCGTCAAAATAAATTCGCCGATGCTTTCAAAACTCTTGAAAATGCACTCAAATACAAACAAGGAGCGAAAT
>JANWZC010000099.1 GCA_025054975.1 Raineya sp. | reverse complement strand
GGCTGATAGCTTTGAGCCTTACTAAGTATTCACCTGCTTGTGCGTAGGTGTGTATAGGCTGCACTTGTGTGGAGGTATTATTATCACCGAAATTCCATTCATAACTACTTGCCCCTGATGTAAAATTATTGAACTGCACACGCAAAGGATTATCTAAAAAACGTTGTGCAGTGAAAATAATAGCAGGTGCACTAAAAACAGGGATATTTTCAATGGTAAAAGTGTTTATGCAGTTATTATTGTTTTTGACTTGCAAAGTAACATCATAAAAGCCACCTTGTTGGAACGTAATAGTGGGATTAGGTTGGGTGCTTGTGCCGTGTCCTTCAAAAAACCAAAGGTATTCAGTAGCATTGCTTGCCGAACTAATAAACTGCACAGGTACGCCTGCACAAATATTCAATGGGAAGCTAAAAGAAACAGAGGGATTTTCTAATATTTGTATGCTTTTGGTAATGCTGTTGCTACAACCAGCCGAGTCTTGCACCGTAAGAGTGATGTTGTAAGTTCCAGCGGTGCTGTAAGTTTTGGTAGGATTTTCAAAAGGAGAGTAAGTGCCATCGCCGAAATTCCAATAAAAGCCCGTAGCGGCGTGAAAAGGAACGTTGGTGTAGGTAGAAAGGTTGTTAAATGTAATCGCTTGTCCTACACAAGCAGTAGCAGGGGCTTGAAAGTTAGCGGTTACGCCTCCTGAAATACGTACTACTTTGGTAATGCTATTCACGCAACCATTCAAATTATTCACAGTGAGAGTTACGTTGTAATTGCCCGAACTGCTGTAAGTATGGGTAGGATTTTTTAGGTTAGAAGTGTTGCCATCGCCAAAATTCCACTGCCAAGAAAGAACATTACTATCGCTACCTATGGAAGTATTATTGAAAACGACAGGCGAGCCAAAACAAACATCATTTGCCGAAAAATTTGCTACCGTACTTGTAGGATTAACATTTACATTGCCCGAATAGATATGCACAATATTACCTGTATTGTCTTTCACTTGCAACGATACAGGGTGTGTTCCCACATTTCGGTACCGAATATTAGCAAGATTGTAATTGGTAGAAAAAGATACATTTTCTCCACACTTGCGTTCAAAATCTATGCGGAAGATGTGATTTTGATTGTAATTATTGGTATACAAAAGAAAGGCACCACGAAAAGAGTAAGCTGTTAGGTCATAGAAATTATTGAAATTGGTATTGGTAGTAATAGTACCTAAAAATGTATTATTCACTAGGTTGTTTGTAATGCTGTTTCCATAATAGCTTCTTTGCATTTTACCTGTAATATCTAAAGTTATCGCATAATACTCTCCATTTTCCTCTATTATAGACAAAGCTCGTGGTGTTCCCATACCTGATAGGTAAGGCTCATTTATTATAGTTGGACTACCACTTAAACCTGAATTAAAAATTAGGTGTTTGTTTCCCGTGTTAGAGGTTACTAATAAGTTCCATACCCCACAATCTTTTATCATATCTACATCGATAGGAGAAGGTAAAGTGAGAGAAATATTGTTGATGATGTTAGCAGGTGAGAAATTACTGAAATTTGTACCTATATCTACAATAGCAATGGCATTATTATTGAAACCAACTGCACACAGGTAATAATTGCTACCTTCCTTAATTACTTTTGAAGATATGGTATATTGATAACTCGTAGGTAGAAACCCCATAAAACTTGCCGTAGGCGTATTTTTTATAGAAGTTCCAAAATTGAGCCTAATAAATTGATTGGAAATGTAGTTACAGGTTACACCGTACCAAATACCCGAGATTTCATCTTTAAGTATCTCCAGAGTCCAAGGATTGCTCAAAACACCTAAATTTCCTAGATTACGAATGGCTTGGGGTTCGTTTTTGGGGCTATTACCTAAATCAATGCGATACAAACGAGAAGTGTTGTATGCTATTACGAATAAGAAATACTCTCCATTCTCACTTACTAATTGACTATGTCCTAACCCTTCATTACCTATCATTCCCGAAAGAAAATTTACTTGCGGAGCAGCTTCCATGTCCCTACTGCATAAATCCCATTCATACGTAAAACCTGCACTATGAGGATTATTGAAATTAAGATTTTCATCAGGGCAAACTATTGAAGGTAAGCCAAAAGTGTTCATACTGCTCGGAATACATTGAGCCAAAGTATTTGTATAGGTCAAAATAAATCCAAAGGTAAAAGTATATAAGACTTTCATAGCCAAAATTTTAGATTTATACAGAAATTCAAACAAAAGTAACTAAAAATTCGCTTTCAAGCAAAATAAACATTGAAATTACCTTCAAGTGAAAGAATTTTACTATTTTCAAGCCCGAAATTTGAAAAATCAATGTTTGACGCAATTATTTCAGGTTTTGGCACAGGCGTAGTGTTAAGTTGTATGCTTGGAACGGTATTTTTTGCACTTATCCAAAATAGTATTGATTTCGGCTATAAAAGTGGGATTTTCATCGCTTTAGGCGTAATAATTTCAGATATTTTTTTTATTTCAGCGGCAATGGCAGGCACAAGTTTTTTACCTGATACCCCTAAAATGTCTTTTTACAGCAGTTTTTTGGGCGGAATATTACTTGTTGGATTAGGTGGAACTAATTTTTTCAAAAAATCAACTGAAATAAAAACTACTAAAACGCATCTCGGAAATGCTCTTTATTATTTTGGGAAAGGTTTTTTGCTGAATGCTCTTAACCCTGTGAATTTCTTTTTCTGGGTGGCTATTGTGGCTCACCTGCAAACAGAAAAATATTTCCCTTTCAATTTACAAGTAGTTTTTTTTGCGTTCTGCTTGTTGGCTATTTTTTGTACAGAAGTAGGTATTTCCTTTTCCGCTTCAAGGCTTCGTAAATTATTTACACCGCTTTTACTTCAACGATTTAATCAAATCTCAGGAATTGTATTTGTAGGCTTTGGAATAAAACTCCTCTACGATGCTTTTGTAAAGTATGTGTAATCAATTTCAAAAAATTTCTTTCCAAAATCATTTTCCGCAAATTTTACCATATAGCTTTCGGGGTAAGTTATGGCTCGGATTGCTGAAAGCATTTTTTAGCTTTTTTCACTTACGAAAAGGTAAAAAATGGCAAAAACCACTTGCCGACTTTGAGGAAAATCCGCCCTTTTGCACACGTGAGGATATTTTTTACTTGGGTTACAAATATTATTTTCAAAGTCCTTTGTATTTTCCCGAAAGCATAATAAAACATTTTGCCGAGCAAAAATTAAATTTTCCTTTGCCTGAAAACTTTGTTATACAAAGTGAAATTACTCTTTCAGCAGGTGGCGACCTAATGCCTTATGCTTGGATACAAAAACCTTATACTCAGCACCTTTGGGACGAAGTTGGTGAGTTTTTTTTCAGTTCGGATATAGTTTTTGCCAATTTAGAAACTCCTATCCACTTGCAAAGACCTGCTTCACACGTTCCCGAAGTAATGGTTACAGATATGCTTTTTAATGCAAATGCTGAAATGTTTGAAATTTTTAGTGGCAAGCCTCATTTCAAAGGCTTTGATGTACTTTCTACGGCAAATAATCATAGTCTTGATATGGGCGAGGAAGGAATTTTTGAAACTATTCAGTTCTTGGAAAGCCAAAAAGTAGCTTTCACAGGTACGGCACGCAATTCACAAGAACGTAATCAGTTTCCTATTTTAGAACGTAAAGGTATTAAAATTGCTTTTATTGCCTACACTTACTCGTTAAACCGAGAAATATTACCTTCGGGTAAGGAATATTTGGTGAATTATGAAAGGCTTAATTTTCCTAATTGCAATATGGAACGTTTGCGAAAAGATGTAGAAAATGCTCACAAACGAGGTGCTGATATAGTTGTACTTTCCTTGCATACGGGCAATGCCTACCAAATGTATCCTTCGGAGCATACTATACAGATTTATCACCGCATTTTTAAAGAGTGTGGTGTAGATATTATTCTGGGAAGCCACCCACATAATCCGCAACCTATGGAAAAATATGAATTCCTTTGCCCTTTTACCAAGCAAAAAAAACAAGGTTTTGCTATTTATTCTCTTGCTGATTTTGTTGCCTATGATATTTTCGTATGGGATAGACTTATACCTTTGCTCAAATTGCATATCATAAAAGGCATGTGTGAAGGTAAATCTTACACACAAATAAGCCGAATAGAAGTGTTACCTACTTATCTTTGGGGTAGTAAAAAAGGAAAAAAAGAACTTCGCTTTCTGAATTTGGAGAACTTAATACACCAAATTCAAAAAAACAAAGTTCCTGCTTTTATGAGTAAGATTTGTGTAAGGGAGGCTTTACATCTTTATGAGTTTTGGCAAAAAATTTTTGTTCCAAATCTATCCTGAATATAATGCAAACAATGAATGCATTTTGTACCTTTCTGAACCAAACAAAGTTATTGAGCTTTTCATTAAGCAGGTTCATTAAGGTTATTTTGCAAAATTCACTGCTCGCATTTCACGAATTACTGTGACTTTAATTTGCCCAGGGTATTGCATTTCTTTTTCAATTTTTTGGGCAATCTCAAAAGAAAGCATGCTTGCTTTTTCATCGGTTACGTTTTCGGCATCTACAATTACTCTCAATTCTCTACCTGCTTGAATAGCATAACATTTTTGTACACCTTCAAAAGAAAGTGCCAAAGCCTCTAAATCTTTCAATCGCTTGATGTAGGCTTCCATCATTTCTCTTCTGGCTCCTGGACGCGAACCTGAAATGGCATCACAAGCCTGAACAATGGGCGAAATAAGTGAAGTCATTTCTATTTCATCGTGGTGAGCCCCAATAGCGTTGCAAACCTCAGGATGTTCTTTGTATTTTTTGGCTATTTCCATTCCTAAAATTGCGTGAGGTAGCTCTTTTTCATCGGGTACTACCTTTCCGATATCATGCAGTAGTCCTGCTCTTTTAGCAAGTTTTACGTTCAAGCCTAATTCTGCCGCCAAAATGGCACAGAGATTAGCTACTTCTTTGGAGTGTTGCAAAAGATTTTGTCCGTAAGAAGAGCGGAAACGCATTCTACCTACCAATTTTACGAGTTCGGGGTGCATGCCATGAATGCCCAAGTCAATTACGGTACGCTCTCCAATTTCAACAATTTCGTCTTCAATTTGCTTTTGTACTTTTGCGACAATTTCTTCAATGCGGGCAGGATGTATCCTGCCGTCTGCTACGAGTTTATGCAAAGCCAAACGGGCAATTTCACGGCGTACAGGGTCAAAACCTGAAATGATGATAGCTTCGGGAGTATCATCTACAATAATTTCTACACCTGTTGCAGCTTCCAAAGCTCTGATGTTTCTCCCCTCACGACCAATAATTTTACCTTTTACTTCATCTGACTCAATATGAAATACCGAAACACAATTCTCAATCGTGTATTCAGCACCATTTCGCTGAATAGCTTCAATCACTAATTTTTTCGCTTTTTTGGCGGCAGTAGCTTTGGCTTCCTCTAAAATCTCTTTGATATAACTAGAAGCCTGTGTTTGAGCTTCGGCTTTCAAAGACTCTATGAGTTGTGCTTTTGCCTCTTCGGCGGTCATTTCAGCGATTTTTTCTAATTGCTTCACTTGCGAAAGACGAAGTTTTTCAGCTTCCTCACGCTTTTTATGAGCAATTTCATTTTGCTCTTGGAGTTGTTTTTCCAAAACCTCCAGCTCACTTTCACGTTTTTTGATTTCTTCAGCAAGTTTTTTGAGTTCAAGTTCTTTTTGTTTAAGTTTGTTTTCGTTGGTTTGCAAAAGAACTTTTTTCTTGTTCAAATCTTGTTCAAACTCATTTTTGAGTTCAAGGTACTTTTCTTTGGCGGCAAGTTCTTTTTCTTTACGAATTGCTTCGGCTTTGGTTTCCGCTTCTTGGATAATCATAGCGGCTTTTTGTTTGAGTTCTTCTTCTCTTCTGCCGAATATTTTAAGTAAAATGTATCTACCGATAGCAATCCCTGCTACCAGCGACACCACAGCGGTAATAACAATATAAATGAACTCCATAAATAAAAAGGTATTTAGGTGAAAAGCCTAATTACCCACGTGCGAAAATGCTAGGAGGAGGGAATTACAGCACCGAATTGAGCATTTCTTCGATAGAATTGATTTTTTGCAGGATAATATTTTCTAATTCTGTTTTAGAAATTTCTAAATGCTTTTTGCCCATCATGCAATCTACGGCAAACATAGCGAGCATATCCTGATAATTATCCACCTCATACTCTTCGCGGTAGTGTTTAAGAGCTAAATTAATTTCCCTACCTACGCTTCGTAGCATAGCCTCTTCGGCGGCATCTACTTGCATAGGGTATTCTCTATCTGCGATTTTGAGGCGAATAGGTAATTTATAGTCCATAACTTATTTGCTCAAAAAATCAATACATCTATCTATGTCGGTGATGTAAGCATCTATTTTCTCCCTCAATTCTGCAGCACTTTCGGCATCAGGGGCAATAGAGGCTACAATTTTACTGATTTTATACTGGTTTTCAAGATTATTTATTTGTATAGTCTGTTTTTTGATAATTTCTTTCAAATTTGCGTTTTCCTCAGCTAAATATGCACATTCTTGGCGAATAAGTTTATATCTTTCAACCAATTCCCGAACTTTATTTTCCAAGAGATTTAGCCTTGCTATCAATGCGTCATTCATACAAAATGTATGCAAATACGTCAATTAGCAAAGTTAAAAACTTTGGCTGAAAGGTGCAAAAAAAAATTGCAAAAAATTATTCAATCTACCCAGTCGGCAATAAAGAGATTGGTGTCGCGAGTGCCTCCATTGTTGCGGTTAGAACTAAAAATAATTTTTTTGCCGTCAGGTGAAAACATCGGAAAAGCATCAAAAACACTATCAAAGGAGATTTGCTCTAAATTTTTTCCGTCAAGGTCTATCATAAATAAATTAAACTGATAACCTCTTTTGGCATGATGATTTGAGCTAAAAATAATTTTCTTACCCGAAGGATGAAAAAATGGAGCCCAGTTGGCTTTACCTAAATTGGTAACCTGTCTTAGATTAGAGCCATCGGCATTGCAAACAAAAATTTCCATATTGGTAGGTTGCACTAATCCTTGTGCAAGTAATTCCTTGTATTCTTTGATTTCCTCTTCGGTTTTGGGTCGTGAGGCTCTGAATACAATCATGGAGCCATCAGGAGAAAAAAATGCCCCACCATCGTAGCCCAAGTCGTGAGTGATTTGTTTCAAACCAGAGCCATCAATATTCATCACCCATAAATCCAAATCCCCTGAACGCATAGAAGTAAAAACAATTTTATCGCCTTTGGGGGAAACAGTGGCTTCAGCATCATAACCAGGTGTATCAGTAAGTTGCTTAATGATATTTCCTTTCAAATCGGCAATGAAAACATCATAGCTATCATACACAGGCCACACATATTTGCCTGAAGGACTTTTAGGCACGTGTGGGCAAGCGGCATCGGCTTTGTGCGTGGAAGCATATAAAATATGCTTACCGTCAGGCATAAAATATGAACAAGTAGTTCTTCCTTGTGAGGTGCTAACCATAGTAGGTTTTTTCTTTCGGAGATTATCTTTTTTAAGGTGAGCCACAAAAATTTGGTCGCACGAAACGCCCCAATCCCTAAAATCCGATTGAAATACTATTTTTTTCCCATCAGGACTGAAATAGGCTTCGGCATTATTACCTCCGAAAGTTAGCTGACGAACGTTTTTGAAATGTTTTTCTTGGGGATAGTGAATTTGCTGTGAAAAAGCAAGAAATGGGAAAGTAGTCCATACCAACCAAAATATGATTTTTGTCATAGCTTCATAGTTTGAAGGTCTAAGAATGAAGGAATATGATTATCGCTTCAAAAATAGCACGCAAATAACGGAAATTTCAAGGAGTTTGTTATGTTTTTTTCAGTTTTTCACTTGATTTTTGCGTAAGATTTCAGTGCCAATCCCACATTGTAAGCATTTTTTAGGCTCGCAAAAGGTTTGATAAAGTTCTAATAGAGCTTGTGAGTCAGCGGCGGAGGTAGGTTCAGCTCCTAATTTTTGCCATTTTTCAATGATATGATTACTTTCAGCAGGCAGTTGTTCTAAAAAATAAATGGCTTTGTCCAAATATTCAGGTTTTTGATAAATTTTGCCGTAAAACACAAGTAAAGGTACAATCGCATTGATAAGCAAATTCTGAAAACTTGATTTGCCGAGTTTTGAGGCAGTTTTTTCGGTAGGTTTATCCAAATGGTAATGATTTTGCCAATATGCCGAAACTTGTACGGCAAAAATCTTTTTCAGCGTTGAAAATTTTTCTGCATAAAGCAAAAGCGAAAATAAATTGGCATTATGGAATAAAATTTGGGCAAATTGAGCTAAACGAATAGTAGGAAAATTCGCAGGACGCAAACGTAAAAAATTCCATTCACTTGCCTCAATGGGCTGTAATTGATACTTGTGTCGTAGAAATTGATATTCTTTTTGCAGATTTTGAGCATATTCATCTTGGAACGAACCCTCTAAAAACCCTGCCTGTCCAAAAAGCAAAGCCTCTATTTGAAGCAGATTATTTTGGTGTTTGAAAAAAAATTTGAGTGGAGTTTGCGAAGCCAATTTCAAAAAAGCCTTGCTATTGATTTTGAAACCGAAACTTTCGGCAAGTAATCGGTAGGTGGTTTCTTCCCAATCTTTTTGAGTATTCTCCCAAATTTCCCTGACTTTCTCGCTTTTACGTTCAAGTCTTTGCACAAGCACTTTATCCCAAGTGCTTAAAACAAAAATTTTCTCAACATCAGCAAACAAATTTTCACAAGGAACAAAATTCTTTTTTGCTAAAAGTTGTCGGTAATTGTGTAAAAGTGTGGGGTTGGTACGTTCTTTAAGTTCCAAAGTAGGTATGGGAATAAGAGAAGTATCTTGTAAGTCATTTTCCCAAACTACGTGAAGAACAACATTTTCGTATTTAGGATTTTGGTTATGATGATGTTTGAGCCAATCAGAGGTTTTGAGGTGCATCTCTACATAACCTTTGTGAGTTTTGCCTGCAATATGCAAAATCACATTCTCAAAATCTGCTCCTTCATTGGGATTATATTTGCCTGTATCTATGATTTTGATGGGTTCTCCTGAAATAGTTTGTAAATTTTCTTGTGAAAAATATAAATTTTGCCAAATGAAGTGTAGAAAATCTTCTCGCATAGGTGGGAATAAATATTAGACACAAAACAACACAAGAAAACTGAATTATTGCTTTTGCGTGTTTTCTGCAATTTTCTGCACATACTCAACAGGCACTAAAAGAATTTGAGCAATTTGTCCAACACTAAAACCATTCAGCAGCATTTGTTGTATGGTAAAAATGAGTTGTAATTCTTTGCCTTTTTCTAGTCCTTTTTCCAAACCTTTTTCTAATCCTTTTTCTAATCTTTTTTTTCCCCTATTTCCAAACCTTGTCTGTAACGAAGGTTGTTTTCTATGTTATAAGTGAGTGCCATTTTTTCCAAAAGTTGAATAATAACCTCTTGCAAATTACGTAACTTTGATAAAATTTTCAGTTGAATAACACACTTTTCTCGTCTAAAAGTTTCAATAGGCAAAGATTTTAATTTTTGCAAAATTTGAGTACTTACTTCTTCGGGAGTTTTTGAGCCAAAATTTGCCAAAATGGCTAATATATACTCAATGGAAAGAGGTTTTAGACTTAGGGACATGAAAATTCCAAGAAATTAGTGTCTCTAATTCCTGCTGATA
>JANWZC010000098.1 GCA_025054975.1 Raineya sp. | reverse complement strand
GATTTCTACTAATCCATACGGGGTATAAGAAATTCCTTCCACCATATCATCTTTGGTGAGTTTTTGCTGCTGCATAGTAAATTCACAAGCCAAAAACTTTACTCCACGTCCCGAAAGTTGCTTGATTTCATCAGAGATGTTGCAGGTAGCTCTTCGCAACATATTGATACCCTTGTTATGTACTACTACTACTACATCAACATCTTTCCAAACGTTTGTCAAGTTATTGAGCTGTTTAGATAATGCTCTATAAGCGGCAGTATCAGGCGTAGTTAATTGGATTACAACTTTATGTTGCTTTTCCTTACCTTTTTGGGCAAAAGCCACTTTTTGTGTTAGCAATACCGAACAAAGCAATAAATAAATGTACTTCATAGAACTTTGCGTTTAGAAATTGTAGTTAAAAATTAAATTATACAAATGCATATTCACTTTATTGAACTCCAAGCGAGGGTCTTCGTAAAGTTCTCCAATCGCTCCCTTATACACATACAAGAATTGTCCTTGCAAACCTTTCAAAATCCCTCTAAATTGATGAACAAGGTTGATATTCACTTGATTGTAGCTCGGAAAAGCGTACTTATTCAAATTAGCATTACGAGCATCAGGCAAAAGATAATGCCCATAGGCTAATTCTAACTTGGTTTTTGTTTTAGGTAAATTTTGGCTGTATTGCACCATAAAAGCATTCACATCACCAAAACCTTCGTTGCGTTCTCTTGGCAAAAATGTGTAATAAGGGTCTCTGCCCCATTCTCTCGGGAAAAGAAATCTACCCTGATTACCCACACGCGTATAATTAAAGGTAATTTGAGAATTTTCATTTTTCCAGCCCAATCTACCGCTTAAAGCCCAATTCCACTGATTTTTTGGGATATACGCCAACGTAGGATCAGGATTCCCCCCTTCATTGAGAGCCGTTTGGTAATGTAGTTGCAAGCCCATTAGAATTTTATTGGACTTATCTTTTTGCAAAGACCATTCAACTTCGGTTTGCCAAAAAGTAGTGTTGAATATATTTTCAGTAAAATAATTCCAAATTTGTGTCTTGATTTGAGGCGAAATAGTATAAGTAATTCCTACAATACCCAAGCCTGCACTTTTCAAATTATTCGCATAACCCGACCGCACTCCGTCTGGAGTTACTCCCGAAGGATATTGTCCGATACTTGCCGCAATAGAAGGCCAGTTTTCAGTAGAGCGAACTAGAAAACGATATAACCAAGCAAGTTCTACTCGTAATTTTTTTATATCCTGCCAATCAAGATACAAACCTTCTTGAAAGTTAGGACGCATACGTCCATCTTGCGGATTGAGCCAAGGCGTTACAAGTTTCTGCTTACCAAAAACTACTTTGGATTTACCCCAAGCATAACTCAAATACAATTCATCAATCGTACCTATCAATGCCTGATAAGGTCGGGCTAAATCAAAAAGCCCTATTTCATAACGATTGAACTGACCCGTAACACTATCAGGCTTGCCTAAATCCGAAGAAGCCGTATTATAGACAAAACTGGTTGTAAAACCTGCTGTAAAACCTTTCCACATAGCTGTCTCGTAATGTACATCTATGCCCAAAGCATTAGCGTAATAGTCGGTAAGTTCTTTTCTGCCGTTATCAGTAGCCATAAGATAATTCCGAATATGACCTTGCCACTTACCACTTTTGAGATAAAAAAGTAGTGTGTTAGTATCTCTGACAATTTCTTTTTCCTGACCCCAACCAGCAACCCATGCCATTATCCCAAAAATAGCAATTGCGATACGTTTCATAGTATTACTTGTTTTTGGGTGTTCATGCGAACTTGAACAATTATCGCAGAAACTATCGTAACTATACCCACAAAAACAATAGCCCAGTGTAAGCCTAAAACATCAGCCACTATGCCCGAAGTCAATGCTCCTACGGCATAACCCATATCTCGCCAAAAACGAAATGCTCCTAAACTTTCAGCCCTTTGCGTAGGATGTGTTAGTGTAGCGATTGCCGCTAAAAATGTAGGATACACCCAAGCCGTTCCCAACCCCAACAAAATCGCCAAAAACATAATCCCCTCAAAACTTCGTAAATAAGGCAAAAACACAATAGCTATTCCCTGCACGAGCATTCCCCAAAAAAGCATCTTCTTTTTAGAATACAAGTCAGCTAATCTGCCCGTAAAAAGTTGAGCTATGCCCCATACCGCAGGATACAAAGCCACTAAAAAACCTATTTGAGAAGTTTCAAAGAATAATTTTGCTAGAAACATCGGAAAAAGCCCCCACATCATACCATCGTTGAAATTATTGACAAAACCTGCCTGTGTGATACTGCTCAAATTTTTATCGGTAAGCGTAGTTGCCCAAAAGATATTTTTATGCTTTTCCTGCTGACTTTGTTTTGCCTCGATTCGTACAAATGCCGAAGTATCTTTTACCCAAATAGTACTCAAAAGCAGTCCTATAATAACAATAGCTATACCAAGATAAAAAGAGTAAGGCTTTACACCATATTGCGAGGCAATCCAAGCTGTAAGCCAAGCCATTAAACCCACTGAAAAATAGCCTGCAAATTCATTGAAACCCATAGCTAACCCCCTTTGTCTTTCACCTACAAGGTCAATTTTCATAATCACTGCACTGCTCCACGTAATTCCCTGACTTACTCCCAAAAATACATTTGCTACTACCACCCAAACCCAATTTTCAGCAAGAATAAGAATGAAAGGAATAGGAAAGGCTATGAGCCACCCCATTACCAAAACCTTTTTTCTGCTAAAATGACTTACGAGCTTACCTGTAAAATAATTCGTAATAGCCTTACTAATCCCAAAAGCTACAATAAACGATAAAACTGCCGTTGCAGCGGTAATTCCGAAAATTTTTTCAGCAAATTCAGGAAAGATACTTCTTTCAAGCCCCACCATAGCTCCTACAAAAGCATTAACTACTACCAGCAAAAGAAATTGCTTCCAATTAGCCTTCAAACCTAATTGAACCTGTTGGTTTGATATGTGCATAGTAGCAGTCATTTTACAAGTTTTACTTTTTTATTTATTTTACTTTTTTTTGTTCATTTCCTCACGCTTTTGTTTAATAGGCTTAAAAGGTCCATATTTATGTTGTTTTTCATCAAAGCCATCGGCAAAAGGTCCGAAAGGGTGGTCAAGAGGCTTTTTAGAGATATCAGGCCAGTCTTTGCTTAAATCTTTGGCAGGACGAGGCATAGAATTCACATATGCCGCTACGTCCCAAGCCTCTTCGTCGGTCAGTTGTGATTCAGGATAACGTACCCCCAAAGGCATATTATATTTCACGTAACCCGCAAATCTTGAAAGTCTGTATAAACCTGCTCCATGATTGTAGCTTTTGGGTCCCCATAGCGGTGGATAAAGCCATTCTTTGCCATCAGGTTTTAGCTCGCCACTCCCATCTTTTTTATGACAAGAAGCACACTTCTTTTCATAGACAATTTTCCCTTTTTCAGGGTCAGCGGCTCTATCCAAGAAAGGTAAATCCACAATACCCGAACCTTTGGCTTCTTTACCTTTGGGAACATCTTTACCAAGCCACTCAATATACGCCTTAATGGCTTGCATTTCCCTGCTATTGGTATCCAAAGGTTTGCCGTTCAAACTGCGTTCAAAACAATCATTGACACGCTTGTAAATGTTTTCTATCGTTCCTGACCTTGCCCTAAACTTAGGATAGGTAGAAGCCACTGAACCATAATTATTGCCATAAGGTTTTGTACCTGCTTCCAAATGGCAATTTTGGCAATTCATACCATTAGAAATTTGCATTACTTCCCCTTGCGGCCCCAGATACTTGGCAGTATGAGCAATTAACTCCCTACCATATTTGATTAACTCACCTTCAGGAGTATTAGGAATAGTGGCTATATCAGGAGCTACCCAGTAATCAGGTTTAGCTTCTTCCTTCTTTTGAGCAGAACTATCCATAGCAATTGTAGGCTGATTGAAAGTTTTGTAAAGAAAATGTGTATTCGCCTCAATTAAACCAACTACTGCCACCAAAATCGCAAATACAAATAAAAGTACCATTATTTGAGTGACTTTTACAATCGTAAGAATGAGATTATCATTGTTTGAATTAACGCTATTCATATTCATTCAAATTTTAATTATGTGCCGATTTATCTAAAAGTATAATCTACACCTGTTACTTGTGTAAGCAAAGTTTCAGGAGCATCCAAAGCTATAGCGTTTTTTTCTGGTATAGGCGTAACAGGTGAATTTTTTTTCAAGTAATCTCGCATAATCTGATGTAAAGTTTTCGGTAATAAACGAGGTTCTGTAACTCCTCTAATTCTGCAAAGTACATCATCAGGGTCTCCATCACGCTCACAAGCCATAATAGAATAAACCTTATTAGGTTCAAGCGGTTTGCCTTTGATAGTAATTTCTTGCACACGCTTTCCTTTTTCAGCAAAAGCATAGAATTTCACTTTCATTCCTTTAAATTTCACCACCCAACCTCCAAAGCGTTCGTGAGCATTTTTTGCGAATACATTATTCAATTCAACTTCTAACCAATTCTTGATTTGCTCCCCTGTAACCTTAGCAGTTTTAGCGTTGCTATCCACAGGAAACATATCATAAAGATATGAACTTGTAATAGGAATATTGCCTGTATGGTCTCTGGTTGCTAATGGCGGGCAAAAACGAAATCCATTAGAAAGCACAATATCTATCTCAGGAAAATTCCAAGTCAAGGCATTCAAAATCATTGTATCGATAGGGTTTTCTATCACAAAATATCGATACAGAGGAATAGTACTATATCCGATAACCTCCCGTAAGTCTTTTTTGAAGTTTTCTTCTGCTTTTTCTATCAGTTTTTCAATTTCTGTATTAGGCTTAATTCTATTGGTCTCCACTTCAATAAGTTCATATTTTTCTTCTACAATTTTTCCATTTTGCACATACAAGTCTAAACGTCCTACGAAAGAACCAAACGCTCCAGGCTCAACTACTTTGGCATACTTGCAGATAATTGGCTCACGTACGCGTTCGTGGGTATCTCCGCCTAAAATATAATTAACTCCTTCACAATCAGGATTATTAGCAAGGGCGATTTGTTGCGAAAGTCCTAAATGAGCTACTATGATAACAAAATCACATTTTTCTTGGTCTTTAAGCGTTTGAACATAATGCTTCAAATTCTCATCAGGTTTGATGTAAATAATCCCTTTGCTATAATTAGGCGATTGACGCAAAGGCACTAAATGGTCGGTATAGCCTAAAAAACCGATTTTTATGCCTGCCACATACCAGATGTAGTAAGGGGGAAAAATCAATTCTCCTTTTTGCCCATTGCCCAAATCATGATACATATTAGCACAAACTTTGGGAGCATGTAAAGCCCCAAGTAGATGTTGCATATTTCGTTTGCCATATACAACTTCCCAATTGCCAGGTAAGTATAAATTATAGCCCATAGCGTTCAGAATGGGTATGAGAGCTTGTCCTGTGGTTTTTACGGAAAGCTCACTACCTTGAAACATATCTCCTGTATCAATGAAAAAACTATTCGGATTTTCCTTTCGCCAATTATCAAAAAGTGTCTTGATGTAGGCATACCCACCTGTTTTACGAAAAACTACCTTTCCATCTTCCCAAAAAAGTTCATCGTGAGGATGTACCTGACAATGCACATCTGTTGTCTGAAAAATACTAATTTTAATTTTTTCCGTAGAAGGCGGGTTATATTCTGTTTCAGTAGATTTATCTTCGTAAGTGAATGAAAGCGAAGACAAGCCCATAGCTGAAAGACCTGTAATCGCTCCCATTTTTTTTATAAAATCTCGGCGTTCATTCATAACCAAATAATGTTAGATATTAAACACAAAACACAAAGTATTAAACGAAAAATCAATTTAAAGTAAAACGTTGATAGAAACATGCCACTGATTACGTTTTATCCACTCTTTCTTTACTTGCTGACCGCTTTTTTGCAAGCCTACATTCAATTCAAGAAAATCTAATTTCACTTGCAAGGCATTGTAGAAACGATTTTGTTCAAGGAACATCTGTTTTTGTTGATTTGCCACAAATATCTCATCAAATATTATGTAATTCACAGCTCTACCTGACTTCCATTTGAAAATCGGCAAGGTAGCCTGTGTTTGAAAACGTACTCTATGTTGTAGTAGACTATTTGGACTATCAATTCGTAAAAAACGCATTTCATATTGCAAACGAGCTCGTAAAACGATTCTATTCCATGTGTGTTGTTGCATTTTTCCCACTGCCCACCTATACTCTCTTTGGTCAATGATATTATCGTTGCTATCTAATTCAAAACTTCTAAAATACACCAAAGGAGAAAAAATTAAATGAATTTGATGTCTTTTAGAAATTTTATGCAAGACCGTAAAACGAATACTCTGCAATAAATCATTTTCAAAGCGTTTGCCATTGGCTAACTTATAATTTTCCTGACTGCGATACTGAATATCTCCACCTACATTCCATTTGTTATTTATTTTTTTACTAATAGTTATCTTTGACCAAAACTCCTGCCTATTTTGAGAACTTGCTGAGAAAGTGAGCAATGTTAGCAAGATTAAACAAAATAACATATAAAAATATTTATTTTTTTTAACAAAAGCCATACCCAAAAGGGTATGACTTTTGTGGAAGTATGCTTATTAAGCTGTCCCTTTGAGAATTTTATTCCAATAAAGCCAAGGAAGCACTCGTTTTTTGAGTTGATACATCGTCCAGCGTTCTTTGGATTGGTCAAAGGGGAAAGTTTCGCGAGGTTGCAAGTTGTAGTCAAATTCAGCAAGTACTAATTTGCCATAGCCCGTAACCAAAGGACACGATGTATAACCATCATAGCTAGCAGTGAGCGGTTTTCCTTCCATTGCACTCAAAAGATTTGCCACTAGCACAGGAGCTTGCTTGCGTACAGCCGCACCTGTTTTGGAGGTAGGCAAGCTAGAATTATCACCCAAAGAAAATATATTTTTGTATTTGGTATGTTGCAAAGTATTTGGATTAACATCTACCCAACCTGCTGCATTTGCCAAAGGACTGGACCTTATGAAATCAGGAGCAGATTGAGGAGGAGTTACGTGCATCATATCAAACTCTATCCACACTTCTTTATCTTTATTGTTATCGGCAATGCCTACAAAACGAGCTCTTTTATTATTGCCGTCAATTTCTTCCAAACGATACATGAAGTTGAGTTTGATATTAGCTCTTTTTACTACCTCTAACAAAGTTTTTTCATATTTAGCTACCGAGAATAGTTTAGGCTGACCGCTCCAATACTGAATATCAATTTGGTCTAATACACCATGCTTGCGGAAATAATCAGCGGCAATGTACATAATTTTGTGTGGAGCCCCACCACATTTCACAGGAGTATCAGGGTTGTGAAAAATTGCTTTTCCTTTTTTCAGATTCTTGATACACTCAAAAGTATAAGGAGCAGTTTCAAAGCTATAATTACTGCAAACATTATTTTTGCCTAAGGTTTCTTTCAAGCCTTTTATTTTATCCCAGTTTAATTGAATACCTGCGGCTACTATCAAGAAATCGTAGGTCATTTTTGTGCCATCTGCCAATGTAATTTGATTTTCTTCAGGCTGGAAAGATGCACAACGAGCCTTCACCCATTTAGCCTTAGGAGGCATTACACTCTCCGTAGGACGCACTGTTTTAAGTACGTCGTAGTCTCCACCTCCTACGAGAGTCCAAGCAGGTTGGTAGTAATGTTTTTCCGAAGGTTCAATGATGGCAATATCCAAGTTGCCATTTTTACGAAGTAATTGTGCAGCAACAGAAATGCCCGCATTTCCGCCACCTACTACGATGATTTGATGATGTTTTGACATATACAGATTGATTTTAAGGTTAATAAGCAAAAAATAGTAATTAGTATATTAGTATTGAGTACAAGGCAATAAAAATTTTCACATTTCTTGTAAAAACCTCTTGAACGGCAAACAATATTTTTCTTCATACTCTTTATATTTTTCACCAATTTCAAGTAAGGTGCAACCTTTCTTACGCATTTCTATCAAGTTCAAAGCATAAAGTTTGATATTTTCATAGTTAGTGGTTAGAACCTTCACAACTTGTGGATTAACCTCCTGTAAATCCTCCAATATCTGTAAAAAAGTTTGTTCCTCTTTGCTTCCTTCTTTCAAATAATTTTCCCATTTCAACTCACCCAAGAGAAAAGACCTTAATTTAGAATTCCAAAGTTCCAACTGCCACTCTAATTTTTTCCATAACAACTTACTTGATTTGGCTATCATATATTAAAATAAATTTATACAAAAGTATGCTAAAATTTGCATATTTTTAATACAAATATAAACAGAAATTTCCTTTCTGTCAAGAATTTTAAGCAAATTTTTGCAGCAAATTCAGCAGAACATTTTTAGGCACAACACCACTTTGCCGCCAAAGAATAACACCTTTTTTGAATAAAATTAAAGTAGGCACACCCATAATATTGTAGTATTGAGCCGTAATAGGATTTTTATCTACATCCACCTTGATGATAGTTGCTTTATCTCCTATTTCTGCTTTTACCTCCTGCAAAATAGGAGCAAGCATCTTGCACGGTCCACACCATTCGGCAGAAAAATCTACCAAAACTGGCTTATCAGAGTTAATAACTTCGTGAAATTTCATAATGTTTTAGTAGTTAGTACAGAGTACAGAGTATTGAGTACAGAATATTGAGTATTGAGTAATTTGTCTTGTGTCTTGTGTCTTGTGTCTTGTGTCTTGTGTCTTGTGTCTTGTGTCTTGCGTCTTGTGTCTTGTGTCTAATGCCTCGTGTCTGCTCTATCAAACATTCCCAAAAAGAGCATACCCATTACCGAGCCGTAAAGCGTACTATGAAGGGGTTTGGAGGTAATAGCACAAGAAGTACCGCTATGGCAACCTACATAGTACCAATATGCCCACCCTGCCAAAGCCCCCAAAATAGCACCTATCAAATATAATTTATACTTTTTCAAGTAAATCATTTTATTTTACGTATTGAGCTACATTTTGCCAACTACCTCCATTAATAACATGCTGAAAGCCATTTTTTTCTAAAAATGCCTTTGCAGAAGCACTACGACTACCGCTACGACAAAATACCACAATTTTATTTTTTCCTTTGAATTTACTCAAATTAGCCTGTAAAGTATCCAAAGGTATATTTACAGCTCCTTTCACACTCCCCGACTTAAACTCGCTCGGAGTTCGCACATCTACCAAGAAAGCCCCTTCGGCAATCGCTTTTGCCAAATTTTCCTGATTTCCACCGCCAAAGATATTTTTCAAAAAGTTTAGCATAATTGTATTTTTTAACGTTCCAAAGGCTTTTTTGCTCTTTCCCAAGCCGAAATGCCACCACTTAGGTTATAAACCTTGCTAAAACCTTTACTAATCATAAATCCTGCGGCACTACTACTACGATTGCCGCTCCTACAATACACATAATAAGACTTGTTTTTATCTAATTTTTCAATTTCACTAGCGAAATCTCTGCCGTAAATATCAATTAGTTTTGCATTTTTGATATGCCCTTCACTATACTCCATCGGAGTACGAACATCAATGATTACTGCATCAGCGGCAGATATTCCTTTTGCAAATTCATCAACACTTAGGTTTTTGAACATAGTTGTAGTATTTTGATTATCCGATTTTTTTTGAGCTTCGCTACAAGCTGAAAATAGCATCAGCAGAATTAAAAAAACACTTGAAATTTTTCTCATAATATTCTATAATTTTATTCTAACCTTATAGCGTGTATGCTATAAGGTTTGAGGGATTTTCCTGAACTATAGTTGTGTCATAGTGGAAGCACATACGTAGTCTGTAACAGGGATTTTAGAA
>JANWZC010000097.1 GCA_025054975.1 Raineya sp. | reverse complement strand
GTATGCAGTTATTTGTGAAAAATGTTTGGGGTAATTTTAATGATTAAGTCTGCATTGCACTTATCTAAGATTGGACTCATAATTCATGTTAAAATTTAGATTTTTGCTCATCTACTTGCCTAATAATTTGAATCAAGTAATTGTGGAAATTTATGCAAAACAATCATTGAATTGTTATTTCTACCGAAAGCAAACTCAAAAATAAAATACTTTGTCTTGTGAGGTTTCCAAATATTGCCGAATGATTTTTTGGGCATCTTTGTTATCAGGTTGTTTTTGAATAAATTGTTTTAATTTCTGTACATTGTTAATATCTTCCAAATCTTCCATATCAACAAATCCAAAACCACAGTACAAACCATTTTCCACCCAGACCAAAGATTTTTCGGTATGCGTTCTGCCTTTGCCGATGATGCAAAAATTCGGCTTTTTGAATTGACTCAGATGAGCTATCACTTGCTCTACTCGGCTATTATAGGTTTCAATAGGCTCTTCGCACACACACGCACCTGCACACTCCCCCACACGATATCCAAAACAAGCCCCCGAATGACGATACATATCACAAAGTTTCTGACACAAATTGTATTTCTGTTGATATTTTTCAATGATAATTTTTGCCATTATGCCACTTTCAGTAAAGTAAATAGGCATTTTTTCAGTTTTAATTTTATCTGCATACAGACGTAAATATCCTTCACTATCCTTACGAACAAAAATGCCGTACAAGTATTTGTCTCGTCTTTGAGCTTTATTGAAACGAGGTTTATACTTTTTAATTTCTGCCGATTCAAGCAAGAGAGCCACTAATTCGCTTCCTGTAATTTCATAGCTAATGTCGGCAATAGTTTCTTTAAGAGCAGAGTGCTTACGATTTTTGCTGAAAAGCTGAAAATGGGAAGCTATCCGTTTGCGAATATTCCGACTTTTACCTACATAAATTACAGCTCCTTTTTCATCGTGGAAATAATATACTCCTGTTTCTTCGGGTAAATCAGCAACCTGTTCGTAAGAAATTTTGGGAGGAAGCGTAGGAAATTTGATTTCAGCTTCAATGACATCATTTTCTACCTGCATACGATTGATTTGCACAAGGCGTGTAAAAATTTGAGCAGTAGCTTCGGCATCGCCTTTGGCTCGGTGTCTTTCTTGGATTTTAATACCTAAACTCTCACAAAGTTTCCCCAAAGAGTAAGAAGGCAAGTTAGGAATAAGTTTTCGGCTCAAACGCACCGTACAAAGGGTCTGACGTTGATAGTTGTAGCCCAAGCTACGAAATTCGTTTTTCAGGAAAGAGTAGTCAAAATGGACATTGTGAGCTACAAAGATGTGTCCTTCGGTGAATTGAACAATTTTTTTGGCTATCTCGTAAAATCTGGGTGCATCGGCTACCATAGCATTGCTGATGCCCGTAAGTTTGGTAATGAAATCAGGAATATAACGTTCAGGATTGACTAACGTACAAAAAGAATCAACAATTTTTTCGCCATCGTGCAAGTAAATCGCAATTTCTATGATTTTATCGTAATCGGGCTTACTACCTGTGGTTTCAATATCAACAATAGCAAACATATCTACTTTGCACAAAATCAGACTTCCACCAAAAATGAAAACTTTTGAATACTATCAGGTTTTCCGTATTGATAACTTTTTTCTACAAAAGTAACTTTATCGTTGATGTCCCAAAGTAGCACCGTAGAAGAGCAGGTACCATAATTTTCACTACGAATAAATATAGGTGCGAGCATTTTTTCCATTTCAAAAGGCAAACCTGTCTGTTGAATGAAATGGTCTTCAGCAGGCAAACTTTCGTCTTCCAAAATTCCCAGTAAGTCATCTATGTTCAGTCTTTCGTTTTGGTTGAGGTAGTTTTCTAATTTTTCCTTGCCCAAACCGACTTTGTACCAATACGTATTAAGTAAATGATTGCTCAATCCGTGAATGCCATCGCCAATTTTTTGAATGCTTTTAGCATAATTTGAGTAATAGAAAATATCTTCGCGATTGCCTACGAGTAAGTTGAAACCGTTAAAGTTATGTGCCTTATATTGCACTTGAAACATATATTTAAGCGGGTCTGTTTGCGAAAGCAAATAATTTTGTACCAACTCGCCACGGCTGGGAGCATTGGCTTTGATATTTTTGGGGTCTCGGTAGTTAGTAAGAGCTGAAAATCTTCCTTTCCTATCAATGCCCAACCAAGTTCCTCCTGCTTGCAAATCTCTGCCAGCTATGATTTTTCCTGCACAATCCCACTGGTGAGCCTTCGCCGTAGGACGTGCATAGAATTCGTCTCGGTTTGCAAGAAGTACAAGTTTGTAGTCGGGGTGATAGTTCAGAGCAAAAATAAGCAAACACATATTTCTTGTTGGGTAGATATGATTTGTAGTTGTAATTTGCAAAAAGAAAAACAAAAATCCAAATCCAATGCCAACCAATTACTTGAAAATCTGAAAAGATTTATTTTTTTGAGCCTCTTTGTAGAGTTCATCTTCCAACTGCTTGATAAGCAGAGTTTTTCTTTGATTGAGTATCATACTTTTTATTCGCTCCCTGACAAACTCCAAAGGAGAAATTTGTTCTGAAATCTTGTAATCCTTGATAGCCAAAATATACACAAAATCGCCGTCTTGCATTTGAGAAATTTTGTTGTTTTTCAAAAAATTAACTTTATTAGGTATGCTTTCAAAAGGAGTAAGCTGCGTGAGTTCATCAAAATCAATCCAAACGCTATCTTTCAAGTAGTAGGAAATGGCTTTTTCGTTACAAAATTGCAAAAGTTCATTTTTGTCTTCACTCATATCCGAAAGCATTAACTTTTTCAGTTTTTCAATTTCAGCAGTTTTTGAAACTTTAATGAATATAGCCTTAACAATATTTTGTCTTAACTCAAATTCTTGCTTATTTTTTTCGTAAAAATCCTTAATTTCCTGCTCGCTAATACTATCTGAAAACTTTTTTGCAACATATTGTTTTTCAAACTCGTATGTGAGTAAGGCAAAACGATATTCGTCCAAACGCTTTTGTAACTCTTTTTCGTTTATTTTTACTTCTTTTTCTGCCTTTTGGTAAAGCAGTTGCTTGCGAATCCAATTTTCTACATATCTTGTTACAAACTCTGCACTATCTTGGGAATTGATTTGAGGAGGCATAGCTGATTTGACTTCGGCGAAAAATAACTCTTGCTTACCTACCTGAGCAAGTTTTTTCCCTTGCGAAAGAAGGTCTTTTTTTTCACTACAAGCAAGTGCCAAAAGCAAACTCAAACTACATTTTATGAGGTTTTGTAGTATTTTCATTGTTTTAAGCATTAAAATCTTTTTGCATTTTGTGCCAAAAATAGCTATATTTCGTTTGGAAGCAAATTTTTGCTTTCTCCTTCTTGTTTCTTTGAGCATTGATTTTTTTGCAAATCATAGCGAATGTATGTAAATTGCGAAAAAAATTTTGCAGAAATGGAATATCTTGAAGGTCTTAACGAACCCCAACGCCAAGCTGTTATTCATACGGAAGGTCCTATGATGATTATTGCAGGAGCTGGCTCAGGTAAAACACGCGTACTCACGTATAGAATAGCCCACTTGATTTATCACGGCGTTGATCCTTATCAAATTTTAGCTCTTACCTTCACCAACAAAGCCGCCAATGAAATGCGAGAACGCATTGAAAAAGTCGTAGGACACGAGGCTAAAAATATTTGGATGGGAACTTTTCATTCTGTTTTTGCCAAAATCCTTCGCATAGACGGACACCGATTAGGCTACACCCGTGATTTCAGTATTTACGACACCGAAGACTCTAAAAATCTTATCAAAAATATTGTCAAAGAACTCAATTTAGATGATAAACTCTACAAACCTGCTACCGTGTTTGCTCGCATTTCAGGAGCGAAAAATCGCCTTATTTCCTACCGAGAATACAACAGCAACCCCATTTACCGAGCCGATGACGAAAGTTATCAAAGACCTGAAATTGGCAGAATTTATCAAATCTATCAAGAAAGACTTTTCAAAGCTAATGCCATGGATTTTGATGACTTGCTTTTCAATACAAATGTTCTTTTCCGCGACCACTTGGATGTACTCAACAAATACCAACACAAGTTTCGTTATGTAATGGTTGATGAATTTCAGGATACGAATGTTTCGCAATATCTTATTACACGCAAATTAGCGGCGGTTCATCAGAATATTGCCGTAGTAGGCGATGATGCTCAAAGTATTTACGCTTTTCGGGGTGCAGATATTCAAAACATTCTCAACTTTGAAAGAGATTATCCTAACCTTCGTATAGTGCGTTTGGAGCAGAATTATCGTTCTACGAAAACCATTGTACAGGCGGCTAATTCGGTTATTGCCAAAAATAAAGCCCAAATTCCCAAAAAAGTCTGGACTGCCAATCCCGAAGGCGAACCCATTGAATTGCTTAAAGCCGCTTCCGATGCCGAAGAGGCTCGTATGGTGGCTCAAAGCATTTTTGAGGAAAAAATGCATAAAAAACGCAAAAACAGCGACTTTGCCATTTTATACCGAACCAATGCCCAATCGCGTACTTTTGAGGAAGCCTTACGAAAACTCAATATTCGTTACAGAGTAGTAGGCGGACTTTCTTTCTATCAACGCAAAGAAATCAAGGATTTGATTGCTTATTTTCGTTTTGCCCTGAACCAAAATGATGAAGAGGCTTTCCGTAGAATTATCAATTTGCCCAAAAGAGGCATTGGCGATGCTACTATTGCCCGAATTGTTGTGGTAGCTAATGAAAATAACATCTCACTTTGGGAGGTGTTGTGCAATGCAATCAAATACATAGGAGGGCGTGTGGCGATAGCTTTGGACAATTTTGCTACACTAATTAAGAGTTTCAAGATTGCCATTGAGCAGAAAAATGCCTACGATGCCGCAATGGAGATTGCCAAAAATTCAGGCTTGCTCAAAGAACTTTACGAAGATAAGTCTATTGAAGGACTGGCTCGTTATGAAAACGTCCAAGAACTTTTGAATGGTATCAAAGAATTTGTGGATAATCCTGAAAATTCCGACAAATCATTGGGAGCATTTTTGCAAGAAGTTTCTTTGCTTACTAATGCCGATGAACCTGAAAGTGAAGAGGATAACAAAGATGCCGTAACACTGATGACTATCCATTCGGCAAAAGGTTTGGAGTTTAAGCATGTGTTTGTGGTGGGCATGGAAGAAGACTTATTCCCTTCGCAAATGATGCTTGGCAGCCGAGCCGAATTAGAAGAAGAAAGACGCTTATTTTATGTAGCTATTACGCGTGCCGAAGAGAAATTAACACTCACGTATGCTACTTCGCGATACCGTTTTGGTAGAATTAAAGATTGCGAGCCCAGCCGTTTCCTTGACGAAATTGACCCTCGTTGTATCAAGCAAAAACAATCCATCATTCCCACTACTGCTACTAATGATAGAATTGCTGTAAGAAACTTTTTAAGTAGCTTGCAAGCCTCTGCACAAGGCAACATCAAAAAAACAACTTACAAGCCCTCTCCTGACTTCAAGCCCAGCGATACTACTTACCTTGCCCCAGGTATGCGAGTAGAACATCTGAAATTTGGGTTTGGTTTGGTTTTAGAGATACAGGGTGAAGATAAAGACCGAAAAGCACGTATTCAGTTTGATGAAGTTGGAGAGAAAACCTTGCTTTTGAGTTTTGCCAAATTGAAAGTGCATGGGTAAAAAAGTTTGTATTGTTCATTCAGACCTTATTTGGTGTAAAATTTTCTTACATTCTTGTTTGGCTTGTAAGAATTTTTTTATATTTTTCGCTTCAAGGTTTTTGATAGACTTTTATGGATAGCGAAAGGATTGAAGCCTACATCAAGGAAATGATGAGGCTCAAAGAACGCCGAGAACGTGAAAATCAAAAAGCAGACTTGAAAGCCATTGCTAAAGAATTAGGAATGGATGAAGCAGATTTTCAGGCAGTTGAAGAGGAGCGTAAAAAAATGATTGAGTCAGCAAGAGGTTTGCTCAATCATCAGCAATGTGATGATGCTATTTCACTTTTAGAAACTGCCTACAATCTTGAACCCGATGATGCCGAAACAATTAGCTTGCTTGCACAAGCCTATGGAATGAAATATATTCAAACCAATAACCTTTCTTACAAAAAAAAGAGTGAGGAATTTGCTTCTATGGCAATCCTCAAAAACCCACAAGACCAAAGAGTCTTGGAATTACTTCGCTCTGTTCGCTATAAGCCTCAAAGAGAGTTTCAATTTGGCAAAATTTTGGGTATTCTTATTTTTGTGGGTATCCTTGCAAGTTTGGGCTATTGGCTTTTCTCATCTAATCCCCAAAATTCAAATAATAATACGCCTCCACAAGGGCAAAACCTTTCTCAAACTCAAAATAGTCAAGAAAAACAAGGTACGGGTAATTCTGTTTCTTACACAAATTTCAACAATGAAACTGCTACTTTTGAGTTTGTAGGTGCAGAAATTATCATTCGCTACGACGGCACCTTGATAAAAGGTAAAACAAAAACCGCAGAGAAAAACAAATACGCTGATGCACAAGGTACAGGCATAGCCGAAGTAAAAGTCAAAGACTCCGACGGCTTCAAAGTACGTACCCCTGACGGACAAACCTTGCTCTGGAAAATTAAACTTGCAGGCGATAAAATCAAAATTTCCGACAATGAAGAAAACCGCAATCCTTATGAAATTAAGCGGAAGGAAAACAAAATGAAAATCACTAAAAATGACACAGAAATTGCTGAATTGAAAGGCAAAAATAAATTTTCAGAAGCCGTAATGTATCTGACCGAAATTCCCAAGCCCCAACGTTACATTATTGTAGCCGAACTTTTGATGAGAAATTTGTAAAACTTGCTTATTAACCTCAAAATAATACACCTATGGAAGAAAAAGTATGGTTCAAAAGTTACCCTCCCCAAGTACCTAAGGAAATCAATCCTGATGCGTATCCTTCGCTCTTGGCATTTTTGGAAGAACATTTCCAAAAATTTGCAGATTTGCCTGCCTATCAATTTATGGACAAGGTACTTACCTACAAAGAGGTAGATAAAAAATCACGCGATTTTGCGGCTTTCTTGCAAAGTTTGGGCTTGCAAAAAGGCGATAAAGTTGGCTTGCAGATGCCCAATATTATGCAGTATCCTGTGGCTTTGTTTGGGATATTGCGAGCAGGTTGTACAGCCGTCAATGTCAATCCGCAATACACGGTGCGTGAAATGGAACATCAATACAAAGACGCAGACGTAAAGGCTACTATCATTTTGGCGAACTTTGCCAGCAACCTTGAAAAAGCCCTTCCTCATACCAACATCAAGCACGTGATTGTTACCGAAGTAGGCGATATGCTTGGCTTCTTGAAAGGAAAAATTGTGAATTATGTAGTGAAGCATAAGAAAAAAATGGTACCTCCTTTCAACATCCCTAATGCCATTCCTTTCAATAAGGCTTTAAGTCTAGGAGCTAAAAATCCTTACAAACGTCCTGAAATAACTGCCCAAGATATTGCCTTTTTGCAATACACAGGAGGCACTACGGGAGTTTCCAAAGGAGCCATGCTCACTCACCGCAATATCATTGCCAATATGATGCAAATCAAGGCTTGGATGGCTCCTAAGTTGGTAGAACGTCAAGAAGTTATTGTTACGCCTTTGCCACTATATCACGTATTTGCTCTCACGGTGAATTGTTTTTCAATGATTGCCATAGGAGCAAAAAATATTCTTATTCCTAATCCCAGAGATATGAAAGCCTTTTTAGGCGAACTTATTAAAAATCGTTTCACGGTAATGACAGGGCTTAATACGCTCTTTATTGGTATGATGAACCACCCCGACTTTAAGACAATCGATTGGAGTGGTGTAAAAGCTGTTGTGGCGGGTGGTATGGCAATGCAAAAGCCTGTTGCAGAAAAGTGGAAGCAACTTACAGGTATTGCTGTTGCCGAAGGCTATGGCTTGAGCGAAACCTCACCTGTGCTTACTTGTAATCCTATTGATGGCACCGAGCAAATTGGAACTATTGGTATTCCTTTGCCTAATGTAGATTTGAAACTCATTGATGAAGACGGCAAAGAAGTACCTTTGGGCGAGGCAGGTGAAATTTGTGCCAAAGGTCCTAACGTAATGTTGGGTTACTGGAATCGCCCTGACGAAACTGCCAAAGTCTTTACAGAAGACGGCTGGTTCAAAACAGGAGATATCGGTGTAATGCAACCTGATGGCTTTTTCAAAATCGTAGATAGAAAGAAAGACATGATTTTGGTATCGGGCTTCAATGTGTATCCTAATGAAATAGAGGACGTAGTAGCAGGACACCCCAAAGTCTTGGAGGTTGCCGCTATTGGCGTGCCTGATGCCAAAGCCACCGAAAGAGTAAAAATCTATGTAGTCAAGAAAGATGAAAGTCTAACTGAACAAGAACTGCGTAAATACTGCGAAGAATATCTTACAGGCTACAAACAACCTCGCGATATTGAGTTCCGTAAGGAACTGCCAAAATCTAATGTAGGCAAAATCTTGCGTAAAGTTCTCAAAGATGAACTTAAAGCTCAATTAGAAGCACAAGGTAAAGCCTAATCCCTTAAACCTACAAAGCCTAAAAAACTTTGTAGGTTTTTTTGTATTAGAAGTAGGTCTCTTTTTCGTTGGGGAAATCTTTGTTTTTTACATCTTCAATGTATTTTCTTACAGCTTGATGAATGATTGTATTCAAATCGGCATAACGGCGTAAAAAACGAGGACTAAAATCTTTGTTAATGCCCAGCATGTCATGCAAAACTAATACTTGTCCATCCACATACGGACCTGCCCCAATGCCAATCACAGGAATACTTACACTTTCAGTAACTTGTTTGGCAAGCATAGCAGGAATTTTTTCCAATACCAGAGCAAAACAGCCTAATTTATCCAAAAGTAAAGCATCTTCTAAAAGTTTTTTGGCTTCGGCTTCTTCTTTGGCTCTTACGTTATAAGTACCAAACTTGTAAATGGATTGTGGAGTTAATCCTAAATGCCCCATAACAGGTACGCCCGCACTCAATATACGCGTAATAGATTCAGCAATTTCAGCTCCTCCTTCCATTTTGATAGCGTGTCCGCCTGTTTCTTTCATAATGCGAATGGTAGATTGCAAAGCCTCTTTGGAATTGCCCTGATACGAACCAAAAGGCAAATCTACTACCACCAAAGCTCGTTTAACTGCTCTCACTACACTTGCGGCGTGATAAATCATTTGGTCTAATGTAATGGGTAAAGTGGTTTCATGACCTGCCATTACATTGGAAGCACTATCGCCTACCAAGATAATGTCAATACCTGCTTCATCAACAATTTTGGCAAGTGAAAAATCATAAGCTGTAAGCATAGAGATTTTTTCACCTTTATGCTTCATTTCCAAGAGTTTATGTGTGGTTACTTTCTTGATTTCCGAATGAACAGACATAGCCTACAAATTTTTATAGATAGATTTTTCAAAATTGAAAAATTTTTTGCATAAAAAAACGTTTTCAAAGAGTTTTTTTCCAAAATCTGTATTTTTGCAGTCTGTAAATATTCTAGCTATGCTAACTATTGTTCAAAATCCTACTCGAAAGCAATGGGAAAGCCTCTTGCAACGCCCAACAACTCGTTTCAGCGATATACAAACTAATGTAGAAACTATTTTAGAGGCAGTACGCGAAAATGGTGATAAGGCTGTTCGCAAGTTCAACCAAAAATTTGATAATTATAGCGGAGAATTATTAGTTAGTGATGTAGAAATTCAACAGGCTATCAAAAACACAGATAAAAAGCTCCGCAAAGCCATAGAACAGGCTTACGAAAATATTTACAAATTTCACGCAAAACAGCTTGAAAAACCCAAGAAAATACAAACTACAAAGGGCATTACCTGTTGGCGGAAAAGTATAGGTAT
>JANWZC010000096.1 GCA_025054975.1 Raineya sp. | reverse complement strand
ATTGATAATTTACGTTTGGCAGGTATCAATTTACAAGAAAAAACCGATATTAGCGAAGTCGGGGCTTTGGATATAGCCGCTTTGCTTAAATCTTTTGCTCAAAAATCTTTGCCACTCACTTTTACTTTTAACATCAATATCAATAACCCTAACGACAAATTAGCGGCACTGAATTATTTAGAATGGATTGCTGAAATTGATAAAGTTGAAATTGCCAAGGGAGTAGTTAATCAGCGGTATGAAATACCCGCAAGAGAAAATATTATGATGCCCTTGCAAATTAGTTCAGACTTATACAAAATTTTTTCTCAAAAAGAAGGTAGAGAGCTAATAGGGAAAGTTCTCGGCATTAAAGACGAAAACAATCAACCTAAAAACCTTACTTTGCGTGTAAAGCCCTCGATTTCCGTAGGCAAAGGATACATCAAATACCCAGGCTATATTGTAGTACGGAAAAAAATCAGTTGATTTTATATACTTCAAAAATTTAAGCAAAAGAACATCATACAAACTCGCACGGAATATAAAAAACTCTTTTACAAATAGACTTTGTCTTGGGGTTTCGGTAAAAAGTTTTCTTGTGAGGAATATTCCCTTGAAATTTCCTTTTGCTTTTTGGGACAGCCCCGTAATTTTGCTTAATAAAACTTTCTACCCCTAAAAAATTAGGTAAAAACAAGTTATAAGTCTTGAAATAGGCAATAAAATTTCCAAATTTTCCGTTTAATGAACTTGAAGGAATAGTTTATAACCAAATTTGAGCATAACACTTAACTTTATGTACGCTTGGATGTTGATTTTTTGGCAAATGCTATGGCTTTTGCCACAAGGTACAGGCAAACTGAAAATTGAAATTGTGGGTATTCGCAATCAGAAAGGAAAAATTTTGGTCAATTTGTTTGATAAAGCCAAAGGTTTTCCTACAAACTTTCAACTTGCTTATCGCAAGGCAGAGTTAGAAATTCCTGAGACAGGGAAAGTTTATGTAGAATTTTCTGATTTACCCTATGGCGATTATGCTGTTTCAGTGCTTCACGATGAAAATGACAACAAAAAAATGGATTACACGCTCATAGGCTTGCCGAAAGAAGGGTATTGTTTTTCCAACAACTACCGTCCTAAAATCAAAAATCCAAGTTTCAGGCAGGCAGGTTTTTTCTTGGAAAGACCACTCAAAACTCTACAACTGCACATGATTTATCCATAAAATTTGTGAAAAAAAACTCTGCAACGAAAATCTTGAATTTTCAAATACAATTTTTCACTAAAAACCTTATTTTCGCCTTCGTTATTCAGCAAAGACTAATAAAAATGTTTTCTAAAAAATTTCCTTATGAATAAAATTTGGCTCATTATTCAACGAGAGTATTGGGTACGTGTGCGTAAGAAGTCGTTCATCATTATGACGTTCTTAACACCCATTCTATTTGCCGCCTTGATGATAATTCCAGCGATTGTGGCTCGTTCCTCGCTTTTTCAAGAGGAGAAAGTTATTCAGGTTTTAGATAAAACTAATTTTTTTGCCCAAAAACTAAAAGAAACTTCAAAAATCAAATTCACGTACCTACAAGGAGAAATCAACGAGGTTCGCAAAAAATTTGAGCAAGATGAAAATACTTATGCTTTGCTTATCATTCCTGAAATGACTTTGGCTGACCCCAAAGGGTTTCGTATTGTCAGCAAAAAAAGTATTAGTTTGGAAACAGAAATATACATTAAAGATGAGTTAGAGCGTATCATCCGTGAAGAACGTATGCGAGCATTGGGCATTAAGCAAGAAGATTTAGAAAAAACCAAAGCTCGTGTAAGCATTCTTACCGAGACCCAAGAAGGTAAAGAAAGTAGCAGTGGTGTGATATACGCAGTTAGTTTTATCGCCGCAATCCTGATTTATATGTCTGTTCTATTGTATGGTGTGCAGGTTATGCGAAGCGTCATTGAGGAAAAAACTAATCGGATTGTGGAAGTAATGGTTTCCTCAGTGAAACCCATACAACTGATGCTTGGGAAGATTATTGGTGTGGCAGGAGTTGGACTTACGCAGTTTTTGCTTTGGATAGTACTTTCATTTGCACTTTCTAGTGTAGCAAGCAGTATTTTCTTGAAAAAAGAAGTTTCGCAAGATACTTTACAAAAAGTGCAAAAAGTAGCTACCAACGATTTTGAAAAAACTGAAAAAGCAGAGGAAAAAGTACCTTTTGAAAAAATCAGCAATGCTTTTGCAACTTTGAATTTACCACTAATTTTAGCTTGTTTCTTATTTTATTTTGTAGGGGGCTATTTATTGTATAGTGCCTTATTTGCGGCGATAGGTTCGGCAGGTGATAACGAAACCGATGCTCAACAATTTACTTTACCTGTTACACTTCCATTGATTATTGCTTTTGTACTTGCTCAGGGTATCATTAACGAACCTAATAGTGGTTTAGCTTTTTGGCTTTCAATGATACCTTTCACCTCACCTATCGTGATGATGGTGCGTATTCCTGCGGGAGTACCTAATTGGGAAATAATACTTTCTATGGTGCTTTTAGTAATTGGCTTTTTGGCAATTACTTGGCTTGCCGCTCGTATCTACCGAATTGGTATCTTGATGTATGGTAAAAAGGTAAATTTCAAAGAATTAGGCAAGTGGTTGATAATGAAAAATTAAAAAATCTACAACTCAGAAGTACCCAAATAGTTACTCAAACCTCAGTTTGAGTCTTTTATATAGAACAGGAGTTACGCACCCTAAAATTACATAATTTTTTTATATTGCAGAAAAAATAGAAGGATATGCGAGAGTTGCGAAGGAAAAGCACTGCATTGTGCAATATAGAGCTGTACAGCACAATGATTTACTTGCTGTGCAGTTCAAAGAGGTTGTACAAAATTATCCCAAAGTATGCAGATCCTCTCACACGATGCAGTACTCAGGAAGTCTCACACTCCTTTTGACCTGTTTTCTTCGGGTAAGTCTTTGTAATATCAGGAGAACTTTTGAGTCGTAATAATAGTATTTTGGAGAAACCTTATAGTGATTCTAACAAGAGCGAACTTACCTGGCTTTCGTTACTCAAGCAAACACTGCAAAGTAGTCAAAGAGATAGGTTTAGTTACTCTATTTTACACGGACATACAAAGTCATCGTTTGCTGATAAATTATCGCATTTATCGGCAAAAAAACGGTAAAACTAAAAATGAATTATTTGCGGAGATATTAGAATAGGTGCTGTCGTGGGGCTTGAAGCCCAAAGTAGTAACAGGGGATTTGGTATGCCAGTGTATTTAGCTTGAAAATGTGTCGTAAATATAAATTAAACGCTTTGTTGGTGTATAAAAAAACAGATTGATTTCCGCACATAATAGGCAATACGAACCATTAAAGGAAGCGGATATTCGCGAAGTTCTTTTAACACATTTGAAAGATTTTGATTGAGCAACCTATTCAAAAGAAAAGAGACTATCAAAAATTATGATAGCTACTTTCAAGACTCGCAGCAAGAGCCCAAGAAGGCTTTTAGGGAGGAATTGAATTTCAGGAAACTCATAAAAACCACATCATCGTGCTCAAACAACTCTGCATGTTAGAACTTTCTGGTCAGAAGAGCCAACGCCATAAAAAATTATATCTTTGCCGCTTCAAGGGCTTTTATCACTGAAAATGAGATTGGGTTAAATCTTTAAATCCCTATAAATCCTTTCCAAAGGCAAAGTAGCATTCAATTTTTCCAAAGCAATTACATCTTGCAGATTTTCATAAATGCGGAAAATCCAGAAATCCCCATTTCTTTCAAAAACTTCTACACAAGGTTTTTTCGGATAAATCAGCAGGTAATACTGCAAAGTGGGTATCTTGAAGTACGCTGTTTTTTTCTCTTGCATATCATAACTTTGCGTGCTTTCGGAAAATACCTCTACTATCAAAGAAGGGTATTTCACAATAGTTTTGTTGAAATCCGTAATATCTTCCTTATGGCACGTAACTAAAACATCGGGATAAACATAATAAGCATCAGGAGCAAGTTCTAATTTTACGTTTTCGGCAAATACTTGACAATTTTTACTTGGTAGTTTCTCCTCCAACAGAAAAGCAGTATTCAAGACAATTCGGTTATGCCCAAGCGTCGTCCCTGCCATAGCAAAGACTTCACCGTAGTAATATAAAAAGCGTTCTCCTGTTTCACGTTCTAATGCTTCGTACTCGGCAAAAGTGTAATGTTGTTTTTGTTGGGGTTGCATAGTTTTACTTTTTGTAAATTTACCCACTTTTTACAAGATTTGCAACATTACAAAAAATAAAACCTCGCAAGCATACAGGGAAATAGCAACTTTATTTTTTTGAAAAGACCGAGTAAATGCAAAAATGCAGTGCAATACAAAAGACGTACCCGCCCAGCCTACATAATTCTGCAAGGGAACTTTGCCACCTGCCCAATCCCAAAAATCAAAGCGTATAGCTACAGGCTCAATGAGAACATCTAAACCTACCGTAAGCAAAGTAGCCAGCAAGATATGTCCCCAAATCTGCAATCCGAACAAACTCGCTACCGCCTGACTCGTGTAAATCACTATCAGCCAATTTACGGCAATCAGCAAAGGGACACCCCAAAATTTTATGCCAAGTGTAGTCTCGTACCAATAAGCCCCAAAAATTGCGTGTGTCTGCACGCCAAGCAATTCTACACCAAAACCACCTAACATCACAATCAGACAAACTAAACCAAATTGTTTGGTTAAATTTTTGTGAAAATAAAGCATTAAAGCGGCATTAGCCAGCAGATTGAAAGGCACAAGCGAAAGAAAAATAGGACGTGTAACTTCCCACACAAGCCCAAGGATACCCGCTATGTGCATAGCAAGCAGTAAGAAAATAGCTGTTTTTTCATTAAGACTAATCGTCAAAAATAGATTTGAGCGGCTCTTCTGTGTTGTTGTCATTAGCTTCTAAAACTTGAATAGTAATGCCATTATTTTTTTCGGTAGAGCCTTGAATTTGTAAGCGTCTTTTATCAATTTTTTTGCCTATCAGGTAGTTCAAAACGGCTTTGGCTCTTTTTTCAGCTAAAACCAAATTTTGAGCCTCTTGTTTAGCATCTTGGGCAAAACCTATGATTTTGATAGTTACCTCAGGATTTTTCTCCAAAGTTTTCAGCAAAACTTCTAAATCAAGATTGCTATTTGTAGTGAATTTGTCCGAGTTTTTTTCAAAAAGAATTTGTGTGAAATATAGCTCATTCTTACGTAAGGGTTTCAAGCGGAAAAGTTTGAAGGTGCGGTCTTTTTTATCAGCAACTTTTACTATTTCGGCATCACCGAAGTAGCCTTTTGCCCAAATACTAACTTCATAAGTGCCTTTATCCAAGTTTTTTTCAAATTTTCCGTCAGTTTCTTGGTTATGAATGACTTTTTTTGAATTGCCATTCACTATTCGCATAAAAACAGGGACTTTGGTTTGCGAAAAATCATCAACAGCTTTCAAAATAGTAATATTTTTACGTTCAGGAAAAAGGTCAATTTCCAAAGTATCGCCTTCGGGGTGGCTGGCAATTTGTTCAGGAATAAGCGTTATTTCGGTAGTTTCAAAACCTTGCTTATTCACAATAATTTGGTAATGCAAACGCTTATTGAAAAAATGTTTAGTAATGCCATTGACATCGGCAAAATATACAGCTGTTTTTTGTTCGGTAGTGATTTTAATTTCTGAAAGCGGAACAGGTTGATTGTTAGTTTCGTTACGTGTCAGGATAATCATTTCATTGAAATTACTCAAAGATTTGCGAGCAATTACTTCGTAGATATCATCTTTGCCAGGTCCATCGCCTCTGTTGGAGGAGAGAAAACCTCTTTTCGTTTTCGGATTGAAATAAAAGCCAAAATCGTCTTTGGTGGAATTTATCGGATAACCTAAATTGACAGGGGCAAGCAACTTACCACCAACATTTTCCGCCATAAAAATATCCAAACCGCCTAATCCGCCGTGTCCGTTGGAAGCGAAATACAAGTTGCCTTTGCTATCCACAAAAGGAAACACCTCATGCCCACGTGTGTTAAAAGTTTCGCCGAGATTTTCGGGTTCGCTCCATTTGCCATTTTCATATCTCGAAAGCCATAAGTCCATACCGCCTTGTCCGCCTGTTCTATCGGAAACGAAATAAAGTATTTTTCCGTCAGGGCTTAAAGCAGGGTGCATAGTAGAAAAATCAGCCGAGTTGTGTGGAAATTCTTCTTCTTTGCCCCAAGTGCCATTAGGCTGTTTGTAGGCAAAATAAATTTTCAATCGGTTGAACTTACTACCCGAAGCAGGCATTTTGGCATCGTTGGTAGGTTTTCCTTTTTTTTGGCTATTACGAGTATAAATGAGGGTATCGCCTTTTGGAGAAAAACAAGCAGGTCCTTCGTGGTAATTTGTCTTTTGAGCCAAAGGAAAAGGTTTTACTTTCTTTTTTTCGTACATAAAAAGTTCTACGAAAGGTGAATTATCCCACTGAAAAAGTGTTTTGGATTGGTAGTTTCTGTTGGAGGCAAAAACAATAGTATTGCCACAATAAACAGGGGAAAAATCGCATTCCGTAGAGTTGAAAGGAGCTAACCGAATTTCGTAGTTGAGCGAGTCTTTGTAAAAATCCTGTAAGTTTTGGTATGCAAGCGAAAAAGATAAAGCTCGGCTATCATCTTTGACCTGCTTGGCATAAGCATTGTACCAAAGTTGAGCTTCGGCGTGTTTGTTGTTGTTGGCAAGGGCTTGGGCATAATAGATTTTATCCTCAGGGTCTGTAATAGGCGAATGAACTACTTTGGCATACCATATTTCAGCATTTTCGCTATCTTGCAATTTGCGGTAGCAGTGGGCAATTTTTTCTTTGATAATAATATTTGCTGTATCGTTTTGCAAAGCCTTCTGATATAGCTCCAATGCTTTGGCATACTGCATTTTCTTATAGGCTTTTTGAGCCTCTTCAAAGAATTTATCGCTTTTGGGTTGTGCCATTAACCCATAGCAAAGCAGAAATAAAGTTATGCAAATAAAGTTTTTCATTGCTTAAAAAATTCAATTTTGAGCTAAATTTACATACTTTTGAGCAAAAGAAAGAATTTTTTGTTGAAATGTTTTTTTGACTTGATAAAACTGCTGTTTTTAAGGCTAAATTTACAAATTCAAAAGAAGCTGTTTTCATGAAAATCATCATTAGTCGTACTGATAATTTAGGTGATGTAATCTTGACACTGCCACTTGCAGGCTTTTTCAAAGAACAAAACCCCGAAAATCAAATCATTTTTATAGGGAAAAACTACACCCAAGCCATTGTGGAAAATTGCAAGTTTGTTGATAAATTTTTTGCCAAAGAAACTCTACTCCAAAATCCTGATTGGCTCATTCAAGAAAGAGCAGAGGCTATTTTGTTTGTTTTTCCCGACATAGAAATTGCTCAACTTGCCAAAAAAGCCCGAATTCCGTTGCGAATAGGCACAAGTCATAGGTGGTGGCATTGGTGGTATGCCAACAAACGAGTAAATTTTTCACGCAAAAACTCTGATTTGCACGAGGCACAACTGAATTTCAAACTTTTGCAAGCCCTTGATATGTATATTGAGCCTAATTTCGGACTTATTCAAGATTGGTATGGCTTGCAAGCCCCTGCTTTGCCCGAAAACCTAAAAAATCTACTTTCTACTGAAAAATTAAATATCATTTTGCACCCCAAATCCAAAGGTTCAGCAAGAGAATGGCACTTGGATAGTTATTTTGCTCTTGCCAAACATAACCCCGATATGCAATTTTTCATTACGGGTACGCAAAGTGAAGGAGACTTAATTTTAAGCCAAAAACCTCAAATTTTTGAATTGCCTAATGTGCAAAATCTTACAGGAAAGTTGAATTTGCAGGAACTTATTGCTTTCATTGGAGCAGTAGAGGGCATAGTGGCTTGTAGTACGGGACCCCTTCATATTGCGGCGGCATTGGGCAAATATGCTTTGGGAATTTATCCGCCGATTCGTCCTATGCATCCAGGTCGCTGGCAACCTATTGGCAAGAAAGCCAAAGTGTTGGTGTTAGAAAAAGATTGCTCGGCTTGCAGGAAAAGCAATACGTGTGCGTGTATTTATGCCATTAGTGTTGCAGAGGTGAGCCAAGAAATTGCCAAATGGCAGAAAGAGGCGTAATTTGCACTCTTTCTGTCATTTTTTGGATTACAGACTTTTGCAAAGAAAGTTCATTTTCCTTTTTCCAAAAATCTGTACTTGCTTTCCAAAGTAGAATACTGATAATAATAGCCACGAAAAACTTAAAAAACATTAAATTTTGCGTTTGCTCTTGATTAAGACGTTTCATAGCTGTAATGGTTTGCCTAATGAAAAGCATTTTTTGTGCCAAAGTCAAAAAAGTGGCAAATTTTGATAAAATAAAGCATTTTGAACAAAATTCAAAAGAAAAGGTGTCCGAAAGCGGACAAAAAAATGTTCATTTTTCTACAAAAAACTGATGATTTTCGTAAAAAAATAACTTATCTCCTTGCCAATCTTGCATAGAAATAGGTTTTTGGAGTAGTTGAGGAGCCGCAATTCCTTCACCAAAATGCTGTTTTGCTACGAATACTCGTGCTTCGTCCCATAAATTTTTATCAATAAAACTTTGCAAAAGTTTTGTACCACCTTCCACCAAAACTGACTGAATTTTGCGTTCAAAGAGGTCTTGTAAAAGATTTTCCCAAAAAAAGTCTTTATCCAAACGAATGAAGTACAAGTTGGGTAAGTTTTCGTTTTTGTACAAATTATAGCAAATGGTCAGCTGTGAGGCATCAAAGATGTGATGAGTTGGTGGAATTTTCAAGTTTTTGTCAATCACAATGCGAATGGGGTTTCTACCCGACCAATGACGTACATTGAGTTGCGGATTGTCGTAAATAGCCGTATTCGTACCTACAAGAATTGCCTGCTCTTCTGAACGCCATTTATGCACCAAAGTTCGGCTATGTTCGTTGCTTATCCACTTGGAACTGAAATCTTTGCGAGCTATAAAGCCGTCAGCAGTTTCAGCCCATTTCAGAACAATATAAGGACGCTTCTTTTCCATAAATGTAAAAAAACGCCTGTTCAAATAACGTGCTTCTTGCTCTAAAACACCTGTTTTCACTTGAATACCTGCATTTTGCAAAATTTGTATTCCTTTGCCCGCTACCAACGGATTGGAATCAATATTTGCAATAACAACACGAGGAATTTTCTTTTCAACAATCAGATTAGCACAAGGAGGGGTTTTGCCAAAATGCGAACAAGGCTCTAAATTCACATACAACGTGCTTTCTGCAAGCAATTCAGGCTCCTTGACCGAAGCTATGGCATTAACTTCTGCATGAGCTTTGCCATACTCTTTGTGCCAACCTTCTCCAATAATCTTGTTTTGATAGGTAATTACACTGCCAACCAAGGGATTAGGAGCTACCGAGCCTGTGCCAAGCATTGCTAATTGCAAAACTCGGTGCATAAGGTCGGTGTCGTTCATCAGATAGCAGTGGTTAGGTTAATGGCTTCAATAGCCTTGATTTCAGGAACTTCTTGACGAATAGTAGCTTCAATACCTGCTTTGAAAGTCATTTCAGACATCGGGCAACTACCACAAGAACCTATAAATTCTAATTTCAGAATACCTGCCTCTGTAAGCTCTAAAACACGTACATTACCGCCATCTGCCTCTAAATAAGGGCGAATTTGATTGAGAGCCTTTTCAACTTTTTCAAGCAAATCCATACACAAGCAGTTTCTACAAAGTTAATAACAATTTGCGGCTTCACAAAGTTTTTAATCCATGAGTTTTAGTGCTTTTTGAGCCTCTTTATCATCGGGATAATATTGCAAGAAAAACGTTAAATCTTTTCGGGCTTGCAGTTTATTTTTCAACGACCAATGAGCCATTCCTCTGAAATAATACACCTCTACGGCATCAGGATTGATTTTCAAAACTTTTTCAC
>JANWZC010000095.1 GCA_025054975.1 Raineya sp. | reverse complement strand
GTTGAAAATTATGCCAAAAGTTCGGCGATTGTAGTGCCTATCAATGTAATTCAGAATGCTTTGGAAGGCTCTTATATTATGGTTGCCGTAGAGGAAAACGGACAAAAAATAGCTCGCAGACGCAAAGTAGAAGTAGGACAAATTTACAACCGCTCTGCTGAAATTGTAAGCGGTTTGCAAGCAGGTGATAAAATCATTACCACAGGCTACCAAGATTTGAACGACGGCGATTTAATCAATTACAAAATGTAAAAATATCTTATCGGGCGGGAAAATCAAATTTTTACCACTATGAATCACAAAATCAAAGAGTTTTTTGCCTCCAGTTGGGCAATAGATAATAAAACAGTGATTTATGCCATTACCATTTTTTTGGTAATTGCGGGTTTGTATTCTTATGAGAAAATCCCTAAAGAGCAATTTCCTGATATTGTTGTGCCTACTATTTACATTCAGAACACGTATGTAGGTGCTTCTCCCAAAGACATGGAAAATTTAGTTACCAAACCTATTGAAGATGAACTTAAATCCGTTAAGGACATCAAAAAAGTTACTTCTAATTCGGTAGAAAGTTTTTCATCCATTATTGTGGAGTTTGGTACAAACGTGAGTGTAGCAGAAGCCAAACAACGTGTCAAGGATGCCGTAGATAAAGCTAAGCCTAAATTGCCGAATAGTACGCTACGCAAAGAGCCTGTTATTCAGGAGATTGATTTTTCAGAGTTTCCGATAATGTACGTGAATATATCGGGGGATTTTGGTTTGGATAGACTCAAAAAATATGCAGAACTTCTGGAAGAAAAAATTGAGGGCTTACCTGAAATCCGCAGAGTGGATATCATCGGAGCTTTGGATAGAGAAATTCAAATCAATGTGGATAAGTACAAAATGGAAGCCGCAACCATTTCTTTTGGTGATATTGAACGGGCTTTGAGTTCAGAAAACGTTACTATTCCAGGAGGTACTATCCAAATTGATGGTGTGAGGCGTTCTGTAAATATTTCAGGGGAGTTCAAAGACGTAGAAACTATTAAGAATTTAGTAGTAGGAAGTGGCTTAGGGGGAAATATCTATCTGAAAGATATTGCAGAAGTAAAAGATGGCTTCAAAGAGCAAGAAAGTTTTGCTCGTATGAATGGGAAACCTGTGGTTACGTTAAGTATAATTAAGAAAGGAGGAGAAAATTTAATTTCTGCCGCTGATAAAATCAAAGAGTTAGTGGCTCAAATGCAAGCAGAAAACAAACTGCCTTCTGCTCTTGCCGTAGATTTCACAGGCGACCAGTCCAAGAATACACGTGTAACGCTTCACGACCTCATCAATACCATTATCATAGGTTTTATCTTGGTTACGGTGATTTTGATGTTTTTCATGGGCGTAACCAATGCCATTTTTGTAGCTCTTTCTGTTCCGCTTTCGGTGGCATTAGCCTTTCTGATTTTCCCAACTATCGGCTTTACGCTCAATTTCATTGTACTTTTTGCTTTTCTTTTGGCTTTGGGGGTAGTGGTTGATGATGCAATTGTTGTTATTGAAAATACACACCGCATTTTTGATAATGGTAAAGTACCAATCAAAACTGCCGCCAAAGCCGCCGCAGGAGAGGTGTTTGTACCTGTACTCGCAGGAACAGCTACTACACTTGCTCCTTTCGTGCCTCTTGCCTTTTGGCCTGGTATTGTAGGCAAGTTTATGTACTTTTTACCTGTTACGCTGATAGTTACGCTAACTGCTTCTTTAATAGTGGCTTATATCATCAATCCTGTGTTTGCGGTGGATTTTATGAAGCCACATCAATCTCATACTTTCAAAAAAGAAGCTAATTTCTACCAACGCAACAAAGGTACTATCTGGGTAGGAGTAATTTTTGTGCTTTTGGGTACAATATTTCACTTAGCAGGAGCAAGTGGATTGGGGAATTTTACATTTACGATGTTTGTGCTGTTCCTTTTGAGCAAATACATTTTGAGCAAAATTATTTTTGCTTTTCAGAATAAAGCCTGGCCCAAAGCTCAAAATGCTTACAAAAAACTAATTTCTTGGGCTTTACAAGGCAGAAGACCAGCTTGGATAATGGTGGGGGCGGTATTGTTGTTTATTTTCAGTTTTATTGCAGTGGGTTTGCGTAAGCCTGCAGTAGAATTTTTCCCTCAAGCCGAACCAAACTTTATTTATGTGTATGCTACGCTTCCCATTGGCACTGACCAAACCTATACCGATTCTGTTATGAAGGTATTGGAAAAGCGTGTGAATAAGGTACTTTTCCCCGATGGCAAGCCTAATCCATTAGTTACTTCGGTAATTACCAATGTTACGATTGGGGCAAGTGAAGACCAAAATGACCGCAGTCCGCAACCGCATAAAGGCAAGATTCAGATTGCTTTTGTGGAATTTGCCAAACGCAATGGGCAATCTACTTGGGAATATATGGATAAAATTCGCAGAGAAATTGAAAATTTAGAGTTGCCTCACACTATTAAAGTAGCTGTAGAAAAAGAGCGAAATGGACCTCCCACAGGTAAACCTATTGCCATAGAAATTACAGGAGAAGATTTGGACGAACTGATTATGGTGGGGGACTCGCTTCAAAACTTTTTGGAAAATCAACAAATTGCGGGTGTGGAAAAATTGCAGTCAGATATTCAGAAGAATAAACCGCAACTGCGTATAATTATTGACCGAGAGCGAGCTTTACGCGAAGGCATTTACACGGGACAAATCGGTAGCGAGATTAGTACGGCTATTTTAGGCAAAGAGGTATCCAAGTTCAAAGACGGGGAAGATGAATATCCGATTATGCTTCGTTACACCAAAGAACAACGTGATAATCTTGCCGCACTTATCAATCATAAAGTTACTTTCCGAGATATGGCAAAAGGAGGTGTGTTAAGACAAGTTCCTATTTCTGCTGTTGCTGATTTGAAATATGACAACACATTTGCTGGTATCAAACGTAAAAACAATAAAAAAATTATTACGCTCTCTTCTAATATTTTGGCAGGTTACAATCCTGCGGCGGTGGTGCAAGAAGTAGAAAAGCAAATTGCTGTTTTCAAAGATAAGTACAACTTACCTGAAAGTATCAATATCCGAATGGGAGGCGAACAAGAACAACAAAAAGAAACACAAGCCTTCTTAACACTTTCTTTGATTATTTCAGTGGCTATTATTGTAACCATCTTACTTTTGCAATTTAATTCTGTTTCAAGGGTACTAATTATTTTAGCTCAAATTGTATTCAGCATTATTGGGGTACTTTTGGGAATTGCGATTACAGGCATGAAAATTTCTATCGTAATGACTGGTGTAGGAATTGTGTCTTTGGCGGGCATTGCCGTAAAAAATGGCATTTTACTCATTGAATTTACAGATTTATTACGTCAGCGGGGGTATTCGTTGCGTGAGGCGATTATTGAAGCAGGTAAAGAACGTATGACACCCGTACTGATGACTGCCGCTTCTACAATTTTGGGGCTTATTCCTTTGGCTATTGGTTTTAATATTGATTTTGGTACGCTTTTTTCCGAAGGCAATCCGAATATTTATTTAGGAGGCGATAGTGTTGCTTTCTGGGGACCACTTGCCTGGACAATGATTTACGGATTAACCTTTGCTACTTTGCTTACTTTGGTGCTTGTGCCACTGATGTACTGGATTGCTCAAAATTGGAAAATGCGTTTGCAGGCAATATTAAGCAAAAAGCAAAGTGAAGTAGTTGTTTCTAATAATAGTGTTGTTAATAGTGTTGTATAGGAAAAATAGAGGATGGAAATGACATCGTACAATAAAGATATATCTGAATACTTTTCAGCCTCATTTTAGGTAGAAAATGGGGCTGAATTGCTGAAAACTTATACAACGCTTATTTAAGAAAAATTTTGTCTTTTCCAGTTATACAACCCCTTACGTAAAATGAATTTACTAAAATCTTAGTTTATTCTTTTACAGGATGCTCTATATAACTTCAAAAATAGACAAAATTGTATTTACCCAAGAAAATCTCTATTTTAACGTGAATTATATGTAATATCTTGATATTGAAAGAACCGTAGTTATTTTAGCTATTTATGCAAAAGAACGCAAAAAGATGATATAGTGTTTGTTATGTGGTTAAAAAATCTTATTAGAAATTAAAAAAAACAGACTACATTTTTGAATACGAAAATGTATTCATCATACCTTTTGAACTATCGCCAAAAATTTTTAGGCATACATATCTACATATCCTTGCAATCCTTTATTGCCACCAACACCTGTGGCAACAAAAATCCATTCTCCATTTTCACGTTTAAGCCTACCAAACTCTACATCTGTGCAAGTAGGATAGTCGGCATCTAAATCATAACGTAAAATTTCTCTTTTAGTTTCTACATCGTAAATGCGAATGTAGGCATCGGTGAGCATACCAAAATTATGCTTACGAGTTTCGGCATCGTGGATACTCACAACTACTAAAATTTCCTTTATCGCAGGATTGACAACTTCTAAATTAGCTAATATCATTTCGTCATCTTCATCGCCTAAACCTGTTCGGTTATCGCCTGTATGCTTGACAGAACCATCAGGAGATTGCAAGTTGTTGTAAAAAATAAAGTATTCATCTTGCGGTAATTTACCTTTTTCGTTTATCATAAAGACGGAAGCGTCCAAATCCAACGAATTACCTGCTTTTACTTCCCAGCCCAAGCCTATCATAATTTTTTTGAGCGAAGGTTCTTTTTTCGTCAGATTGAATGAATTACCTTTTTTGAGTGAAATAGCCATAGTTTATCTAATTTTAGTGTTTGGTGCAAAGATTTTTCTGATAAGGCTTTTATCAAATTTTCTCACACGTACTTATCTACATATCCTTGTAAGCCTATGGAAGTTCCTACACCAGAAGCAATGAAGTGCCAGCCGTCTTCTTCACGTTTGAGCCTTCCAAATTCTATTTCTGTAAAGTTGGCATTATTTTCATCTAAACGGAAACGCACTACTTCACGGCTACTTTCTACATCAACCAAACGAATATAAGCATTTTTGAGCAAACCAAAATGATGTTTTCTGGCTTCAGCCTCGTGAATGCTCACAACTATTACTAATTCTTTGATAATAGGGTTGATAAGTGGTAAATTGGCTAATATCATTTCGTCGTCATCGTCGCCTAAACCTGTTCGGTTGTCGCCTGTGTGCTTGATAGAGCCGTCAGGAGATTGCAAATTGTTGTAAAACACAAAATATTCATCAGCGGGAATTTTACCATTTTCTCCGAGCATAAATACCGAAGCATCTAAGTCCATTACGTTATTGGAGGACATTTCCCAGCCCAGACCTATCATCACTTTTTTGAGTGTAGGTTCTTTCTTGGAAAGATTGAGCTTACTACCTTTACTTAATTCTATTGCCATAACTATTTCGCTTTTTGTAGCAAAAAAAGTGTTTTTCTTGATTTATGCAAAATTTTCTTACAAAACATTTTTACAAAGGGATTATGGCATAAATTTTGAAATTTTATTTGGAAAATTCGGCTTTTTTTCGTATTTTATGCAACAGATTTTTTCCTTAAACTAATAACCTTTTGCTATATGAAAAGTTTAGCTCATAACTGGCTTACCGAAGGATTGATTGACTTTGAGTACAAAAAATATGTGCTTCTTGCCTATCTGAAAAACGTACAAAGTGAGTTTGAAGCTACTCGTTTGTATCCGTATCTTTCTGATTTGCTTTTTCATTATCAGAATTTACTTGCTTTCAGAGAAGGAAAAAACTTGTTGCAACAAAACTTTCCTAAACAAATCACCCAAGCCGATTTTGAAAAATTACGTTTGCAATACGAAGTTTTGGTAGAAGATGATGAAATGATGCAAACTTTGGAAGAAATTGTAGAATTTGCCATTCCAAATTTTCGCAACTTGCTCAAAGAAGGTAAAAGTCTATATGACTATGTAGAGAGTCGTATGGAAATTTCATTGGTGGGTATAGCTCCATTGTATCAGGAGGAAGGTTATTTGATGCTGTATGAAGAAATTTTGAAAAATATTCAACTTTATGAGTATCAGGTTTCTATTTTTGAAAATTTAGAAAATCCGTATCGGGCAATTCATCTGAACTATTTAGAAACTATCCAAAAAAGCATTTTTGAAACTTTTGAAAATCTAAAACTTCATTTGCTTCGTAAATATTCTAAAATGCCTAATCCTGCTACGTTTCTGATTGTAGCGAAAGTACCTTATCCATTGCAAGAAACACTTTTGCCTATTGCAAAACGTATATTGGTGAGGCATCTTTCGCAAAAGGCAGCTTGAAAAATTTGTTTGTAACCAAAATGTTTCTTTAATTTACAACACGAAAATTTTAATTCAGCCAGATTGGAAAAACAAAAAACATTTTGGTTAGAGAGCGAGTTAATTGAACAACTAAAAGCCAAAAACGAAAAGGCTTTAGAGTATCTTTATGACCATTATGCTTCGTGTATGTATGGGGTAGCTATGCGAATTCTCGGAGACGAAGCTCTGGCACAAGATACCTTGCAAGAGGCTTTTGTAAAAATTTGGCAAAATGTTGAACAATATGACTTCACAAAAGGTAAGTTATTTACTTGGGTTCTGAACATTTTACGAAATACAGCTATTGATAAGTTACGAGCCAAAGAACAAAAATATAGAACAGAAGATTTAAGTAATTTGAAAAGAAAAGCAGACAACGATACTCTCAAACAGGCAGAAACCATTGGTATTACCGATTTGACACGGAAATTAAAACCCGAACACCGAGTTATTATTGAGATGATGTATTTTGAAGGTTACTCTCAATCGGAGATTGCAGAAAAATTGGGAATACCTTTGGGCACCGTGAAAACAAGAGCCAAAAATGCGTTAGATTTTTTACGAAACTTATTAAAAGAAGATACTTTTTGAGTGAATTTTAATTGCGTACGACCTTGGAAGTGCAAAAGTTTATAGAATCGGGCATATTGAGCGTATATGTTTTGGGCATTGCTACCGAAGAAGAAAAACAAGAAGTGGAGCGTATGGCGGCTTTATATCCTGAGGTTCGCAAGGAGTTAGAAAGCCTGCAAAGCACTCTCAATGAGTATGTTGCCCAGTATGAATTACCTGTACCTGCTCACGTAAAAAATAAAGTTCTTGAAAAAATTCATCATCTGGAAAATCATAAAGAGCTAACTCTTTCTGCCCAAAATAAAAATCAAAAAGAAACTGTAATACCTTTACCAAATTTGCAAAAATGGAAATATGGCTTGGTGGCTTCTTGGGTATTGTTAGCCTTTAGCGGATTATTGAATTTGCAGTTGTATCAAGAACTTAAAGAAACGCAGCGAGAGTTATCTATTGCCAAATCTCAAAACTTAGAAGATGAAAAACGTATTACTGCTTTGCAAACTCAATATCAGACCCTCGAGCAGGAATTAGCCCTTGTACAAAATCCTGATTATCAAATTACTTATTTGCAAGGTTTGCAGGAGATAGCTCCTAAAAGCTATGCTACTGTTTTTTGGAATGAAAAGGAAAACAAAGCATTTATTTTTACAAATTCTTTGCCTAAACCTCCCAAAGGCAAGCAATATCAACTTTGGGCATTGACAGAAGATAATATCATTTGGGACGCAGGCGTATTTGATTGGGGAAAATTCTCCCCCGTAAAATGTTTCAAAAAACCTCAGAAGTTTATCATTACGCTTGAAAAACAAGGAGGCGTACCCAAAGCCGAAGGAACAGCCTATGCCATAGGTAGCGTGAAAAGTTAGAAAAATAAAGACTTGTTCAACTTTTGCACACAACTTCTCTTTTTTCTGAAGCATAGAAATATTGTCTGATTTTATGATACGGAGCCCCTATTTTAAGCAAACATATTGGGTATAAATACGAATTGTATGAACCAGCCTGCCATTTCTTTTCCTAAAACCACTGAAAAACATCCTCAAAATAGGGTAGTTAGTACCGATTACAAGGTAAGCAGAAATTTTTTTGAAAGCGATTTGATGCTCAAACACTTTTTACAGAAATTTCTTTCGTCTCAGGCTTGGGAATATATGTTCGGTAAATGGCAAAAACTTGGCAAGCAAGCCGCTTGCGATATGGATTTACTTTCGCAACTTGCCGATAAAAATCCTCCTGAACTTGTTAAGCGTAATTTCTTTGGTGAAACTATCAATGAAATTCGCTTTCATCCTGCTTATCATATGCTTATGCAAATTGCCATAGACTCCGAAATGTTTAAGGTAAAATGGCAACCCGACCTGCGACAAAAATTTCAAACTGAACTTCACAAATTAGGTTTTACTTCATTTTTTATATTCGGAATGAGTGAGGGAGGCATACCTTGTCCTTTATGTATGACAGACGGCGTGGCTCGTCTTATTGATAAATTTGCCAAAGATGAAGACAAACAAAGACTTTTGCCTCATATTTTCACCACTCAATTAGAAGACCTTTACACGGGAGCAATGTTCCTTACTGAAAAAGCAGGTGGTTCTGATGTAGGAGCAAATTTGGTAAGTGCTACCCATTGGAAAGATGATTATTATTTGCTCAACGGTGAAAAATGGTTTTGTAGCAATGCCAATGCTGAAATTATTTTTGCTTTAGCTCGCACTAATCCTGAAATCAAGGGAACGAAGGGGCTTTCTATTTTTTTGGTAGAAAAACAAAAACCCGATGGTTCTCCTAATACAATGGAAATAGTACGCCTCAAAGATAAACTTGGGGTACGTTCTATGGCAAGTGCTGAATGTATTTTTACCGATACTGTGGGTAAATTGATAGGAAAAGAAGGAGAGGGCTTCAAGATAATGACCGAAATGATAAATCTTTCAAGGCTTTATAATGCGGTGGGTTCGCTTTCAGAAATGCGAAGAGCCTTGATAGAGGTTTATCAGTTTCTCAAATACCGCATTTCTTTTGGTGTTCCTGCTATTCAGCACGCACTAATTCGCACCAAACTCACCGAACTTGCAAGCATTTATACGGCTAATTTCTATCTTACTTGGCACGCTATTCACACACTTGATAGAGCCGATAATGGTAGTCAAGAAGATATAGAAATTTTGCGTTTGCTTACTCCCATGCTTAAAAAAACTGCCGCCGAAGCAGGTGTATATGTCATACGCGAGTGTATGGAACTCATGGGAGGTATTGGGTATATTGAAGATGGCATTATGCCTAAATTGTTGCGTGATACTTTGGTTTTACCAATTTGGGAAGGAGCAGGCAATATTATGGTTTTAGATATGCTTCGGGCTTTGGTTAAATCGGAAGGATTACCTCTAATGTTTCAGTTTGTACAAAAACAACTTACTGATTACGAATTTATCGCAAAGGAATTACAAAATCTGCAAGAAATAGCCCGACAATTACCTCAACTGGATAAAGAAACTACCGAAGCCACTGCCAAACCATTTTTTGAGCGTTTGACGTTGCTATATCAACTTGCCTTGATGAAGTTCTATCAAGATAGTGAAAGCAATACTTGGATAGAGCCTGCTTTGCAGTATTTCACGGAAAAACTACAAACGCTGATGCCCTCAGTACAAAAACCACGTTCAGCAAAAGAAGTAGAGCAAATGTTTGCGTGGAAAATTGATTAAAAAATTAGGTAGTGGTGCGAAATATACGATGTTGCAGATAGTCCCAAATTTTCTTGTATTAGAAAAAACGGGCTTTGTATCCGAAAAAGTTTCTCAAGCACAAAGCCTATAAGGAATTACACAAAAAGCGTAAAATTTTATGCCTTCCTTGAATACTGACTGTGTTTCAAACAAAAATTTTGAAATTTTTATATGGATTGCACAAATTTCCACGAAAAGATACCATTTAGCCACTGCTAAAATAACGTGAGTTATTAGTTAAGTTTTTGATATGCAGTTATTTGTGGAAAATATTTAGGATAATTGTAAAAATAATTGGGCTTTATTGTACTTATCCAAGATTTAGCTACACAATTCAAATGAGTAAGTTGATAGCTTGGGAGTCAGGTGAGTCCCCCTCTCCTTTGGAGAGGGGGCAGGGGGTGAGGTTAAAAAAAACTTATTTTGAGCAATT
>JANWZC010000094.1 GCA_025054975.1 Raineya sp. | reverse complement strand
CCAATTATTTTTACAATTATCCTAAATATTTTTCACAAATAACTGCATATCAAAAACTTAACTAATAACTCACGTTAAAAATAGCAATTTCAGGCAAGTTCTATGCGAAACACCTTTCAGTGTAATTTTTTCGGAAAAATGTTTATTTGTTTTTATGATAAAAGTGGTATCTTTGGCAAGTTTTTTGAGCGAACTCAAAATACATTGTTGTGAATCGCATAGACCAACTTTTTAGTAAAAAAAGAGATAATATTCTTACCTTATACTTTACGGCAGGTTTTCCTGAGCTACATAGTACTGCTCAGATTATCAAGTTACTTGCAGAAAATGGTGTGGATATGATTGAAATAGGTATACCATTTTCAGACCCACTTGCTGATGGTGAAACCATTCAAAAAAGTAGCCAAAAGGCATTACAAAACGGAATGTCTATCAAATTACTTTTTGAGCAATTGCAGGATATACGTTACTATACCCAAGTACCTTTGGTACTAATGGGCTATTTGAATCCTGTATTGCAATTTGGTGTAGAAAACTTTTGTCAAAAATGTACCGAAGTAGGTATTGATGGCATTATTCTTCCCGATTTACCCGTGCAGGAGTATCAAAACGAATACCAAGCCATTTTTGAAAAATATGGTTTGCATAAGATTTTTCTAATCACTCCACAAACTTCCCCCGAACGTATTCGTAAAATAGATGCAGTCAGTCGTGGCTTTGTGTATTTAGTTTCACAAGCTACTACCACAGGCACTAAAACAGGAATTAACACCGAACAAGAACAATTTTTTGCAAAAATCCGAGATATGAACTTGAAAAATCCACTACTTGTGGGTTTTGGCATTGCAGATGCAGAAAGTTTTCGGAAAGCCTGCAAATATGCTTATGGGGCTATTATTGGTAGTGCTTTTATCAAATACATTGAACAAAACCCAAATTTAGAGCAAAGTATTCCTGCTTTCGTACAAAAAATAAGACCTAATACGCAAATTGCCCAAAAATAAGAAATTCAAATATGCAAACTTCTAAATCTGCAATTCTACGCAAAACTTCAATATCAAAGCAAGCTATCTAAATCGGTATCAATGAAAACTAAACCCTTGATTTTAATCTCCAATGATGATGGCATTACCGCCAAAGGCATCAGAACATTGGTAGAAATTATGTCTGAGATAGGTGAAGTAGTTGTGGTAGCTCCTGATAAACCTCAATCGGGTATGGGGCATGCCATTACGGTTAATGAAAGTTTAAGGCTTTATAAAACTGATGTTTTTGAAGATTTGGGAGTAGAGGCTTATGAATGTTCAGGCACGCCTGCTGATTGCGTGAAACTTGCCAAACATCACGTTCTTAAAGATAGAAAACCCGATTTGGTAGTCAGTGGAATAAATCACGGTAGTAATGTTTCTGTGAATGTGTTGTATTCGGGTACGATGTCGGCTGCCATAGAAGCCGCTATAGAAGGTTTGCCTGCCATTGGTTTCTCTCTTTGTGATTACGCTCATAATGCCGATTTTTCACACATACGCGGGTATGTAAAACGTATAGCTTCCGAAGCCTTACGCAATGGCATACCCAAATATGTTGCCCTGAATGTCAATTTTCCTGCCATAATGAAGGGAGAAATCAAAGGCATTAAGATTTGCCGACAAGCCCGAGCTCGTTGGCAAGAAAATTTTGATGAACGCAAAGACCCTCACGGCAGACTTTACTATTGGCTCGTAGGCGACTTCATCAACGAAGACGAAGGACACGACACGGATGTCTGGGCTTTGGAGAATGGTTATGTTTCTATTGTACCTTGCCGTTTCGATATGACCTGCTATGAGAGTTTTCCTGCACTTATGCAGTGGGAATTGTAAGAAAATTTCAATTTTTCAAATGTTCAAGACAATTATATTTTACAATTCTAAACATTGAACCTGTGTATTGCAAGTGATACAACGAAAGATTAAAGTGTTGAAACATATCCATTTGCGAAAGCGGATAACCTAACCACCAAGTCAAGAGAATACGCATAGCCCTACCATGCGAACAGATAAGTACATTTTTTTCAGGACTTTGCAAGAGAGTTTGAGTGAATTTTTCTTGTCTTGCTTTGACTTCTTCGGGGGTTTCAGCTTGGGCAATGGCTACATGGGTATTTCCTGCTCGCCATTGACGAAGGTAATACAAATACTCTTCGTGAGCGTCTTGACTGAATGGTTTGCCCTCGTGTATGCCCCAACTAATTTCATCTAAGCCTTCATGAGCTAGGTGAGCTATACCTTTTTCTACAAAAGGTAAAACAGTTTGATAAGTTCTTTTAAGCGTGGAATAGTAAATTTTTTCAATCGGTAGGTGTTGATAGGCTTGAAAAAAGGCTTGAGCTTGTTTTTTGCCTGTTTCGTTGAGGTCTGCATCTACACCTCTACCTTGTACCATGCCTTTTCGGTTATAATCTGTTTCGCCGTGCCTAATAAGATAAATATTTTTGAGCATTGCCAGTTTATTCTTTTTCTTCTGCAATTACTTGTAACATCAAATCTAAGGCTTTGGGTTTAGTAGTACGTTCCAAGACCATTTGTCGTAAAAGTTCTATCCAAGTGGGACTATCATTAAGGCTTTCTACGAGTTGCCAATGTTTTCCACCATTTTTCTCAAAGAGTTCTTTGTATTCTTCTCCCACCTCAATAGTAGTTTCCAAGCAGTCGGCAACGAAAGAGGGTGAAAACGCTAAAACACTTTTTTTGCCTTCTTGGGCAAGTTTGCGAACCACCTCTTCGGTGTATGGTTGAATCCAAACGGCTCTCCCCAAGCGAGACTGAAAAGCCGTACTATAACTGCCTTCGGGCAAATTCAGAGCTTTGGCTAAAAGTCTTGTCGTAGCAAAACACTGACTACGATAACAAGCCATATTTTTTTCGTTCAAAACACTACAACAGCCTATTTCAGCAGTATTTGTGTGTTTGAGGCACAAATTATGTTTGTCGGCTTTGCGAATTTGTCTTTCGGGCAAGCCGTGATAGGTAAAAAGATAATGGTCGTATTGATGATTTTGCAAATATTTTTGTCCAAGTTCGGCGAAAGCCTTAATAAAAAGCGGATTTTGATAAAATTGTTGTACAAACTCTACGGCAGGAATGGTCTGCCAACGGCTCAATTCTTTCATTACTGCCTCTTTGACCGAACCCGTAGTAGCCGAAGCATATTGCGGAAATAGTGGAATAACAATCAATTTTTCCCAGTGTTTTCCTTCAAACTCTTGCAATACTTGCCGAATACTTGGCTCTTGATAACGCATAGCGAGCCTAACCAAGTAATCCTTGCCCAATGCTTCTTGCAGAAGGTCTTGGGTGCGAAAGCCATAGTATTTGAGCGGTGAACCTTCCTTTGTCCAAACTTTTTGATACACTTTTGCCGATTTGGGTGCCCTGAAATTAGCAATAATCAGATTTACCAACAGCCAACGTGAAAGAAATGGAATATCAATGACACGCCTATCCATTAGAAACTCACGTAAGTATCTACGTACGTCTGATACACGTGGAGAGTTGGGAGTACCTAAATTGACAAGTAAAACACCAAAACGAGGAAAATTTTGCATAAAAGCGTTCAAAAAGTTAAATATTTGGAATTTGTAAATTCAAAAAAATAGAGGTATAAAACTTAAAAAGACTCACGTATGTTTCAAATAAAAAACACCTTTTTGCAAAGAAAGTTTGCAAAAAAGTGATTTTTGAAAAACCTGAAACAATTTAATTAGAAAGGTAAATCGTCGCTGGGGCTACTTTCCACGGTAGGAGGTACATATGGAGTATTATCTTCTTTGTTGTTTGAAGAAGAGTTGCTCTCAGTATTAGAATTTTGTCCTCCTCCCAATCCGCTTCCCAAAAGAGTAAGATTTTGTCCAATTACTTCGGTGATATAGCGAGTTTGTCCATCTTTTTCATAAGAGCGAGTAGCGAGTTTGCCTTCAATAAAAACCTGCTTACCTTTTCTTACATATTTTTCAATCACATCAACCACAGGTCCCCAAAATACAATATTATGCCATTCAGTTTTTTCTACGGATTTACCTTCGCGGTCTTTATACTTTTCGGAAGTTGCTAACGGAAAAGTAGCCTTTCTGCTATTCTCAAAAGAAATGATGTCGGGGTCTTTACCAACATTGCCAATCAGAATAACTTTATTTACGCCTGCCATATCTATGAAATTTTGTAGAGTATTGTTGTAAAAGTTCCTAAAACTACGCTTTTTTTCATTTTTAACCAAATTTGCAAAAAATTTTTTTCGAAAACCATATTTATTTTGTGTTTTTGCAAAAGGAATTTTATTTTTGTCAAAAGAAAAGCTATGAGACTTCTACTTGCTGTTTTGATTTTTTCTGTATTTTTCTTACCTGCTTGCGTAAAACCCTGCCGAGTACAAGGTTGCAAAATGATACACGACCATGTACATTTTTTTGGTGCTGAACGAGGTGATGGCAGAATTGCTACCAAAGAAGAAGCCTTACAAGAAGGTAAATTGAAAGTGGTTTCAGGCATGCCTTGGTATCGCAGGCTTTTCAAGAGAAATTACTACACTGAAACAGGCTTGAAATACAAAAATTTTAATTGGCATCAGCACCGAGCCAGAAATAAAGAAGATTGGCACACCTTCTCAGGTAAAGCTCAATATCCGAGTAAAGAGAAAAGCAGAAAATAATTATGCAGATTTTAGAAGTTGAGCATCTGAGTAAAAATTATGGCAGAATTCAAGCCTTGCAGGGAGTTTCTTTTGAAGTGAAAGAAGGTGAAATTTTTGGATTATTAGGACCAAACGGCAGTGGCAAAACTACACTTCTGGGAATAGTTACTAGCATCTTAAAAGCTAATAAGGGTACTTTTAGCTGGTTTGGCGTAAGAGCAAACACTCACTCTTTCAAGCAAATTGGAACTATTTTAGAAACTCCTAATTTTTACCCACATCTCTCGGGGTATGATAACTTGGCATTACGTCAGAAAATTCACCAAAGAGGCTCAAAAAATGATATTGTAGAAGTTTTACGTTTAGTAGGTCTTTCTGAAAGAGCTAAAAGTCCTGCCAAAACTTATAGCCTTGGAATGAAACAAAGACTTGCTATTGCCGCCGCTTTGCTTGGCAATCCCAAAGTGCTTATTTTAGATGAACCCACTAACGGATTAGACCCCGTAGGTATTGCCGAAATTCGTAACTTGATTTTAGAACTTCGCCAACGAGGTCTTACGATTATTTTAGCAAGCCACTTGCTTGATGAAGTAGAAAAAGTATGCACACATACAGCTATTCTTAAAAAAGGAGAACTTTTAGCTTGTGGTAAAGTTGAGGAAATTCTAAGTAAAGGAATAACTATTGAATTGGCTTCTGAATCATTAGAAAAATTGCACGATTTTCTACAAAACAGATTTCCTCTTGTCTCAATCAGCAAAGAAAATGAGGTAATTAAAATACAAATGTCTGAAAATCAAGTTGATTTAGCCGAGTTAAATAGAATATGTTTTGAGGCAGGGATTACTCTTCATCATCTTGCTAAACGCCGTAAATCTTTGGAGAGTGTATTTTTAGAACTTACTGATAACTAATATGTTACGATTACTGCAAATTGAGTGGTTAAAAGTTCGTACTTACAAGCCCTTTTGGATACTTCTGTTAATCAATGTAATAGCTTTTATTGGTTTCATGCAAATTATTGCTCAAATATTTTTTTCCGTTGAAATTTCAAAATCAGATGAAAAAGGGAAGTTGGAAGTCATCAGACCTTTCATGGAAGGACCATTTTTGTACCCTGCAATATGGGCTACATCAGCTTTTTTTACATCTTTTTTAGTGCCTTTATGTGCTATCTTGTTAATTCTTAATGTCTGTAATGAATGGAATACACGAATGTTACGTCAGCAAGTTATAGAAGGAATGAGTAGAAGTGAATTTTTACTTGCAAAATTGCTTGGTTTGGTGGTATTTACACTTTTAATGTCAATTTTTTTTGTGATATCTACTCTGCTTGTAGGTAAAGGAAGTTTTGAGCTATCTAATGTTGTTTTTAATTTCGCTCTTTTGATGTTTTCACAATTTAGTCTTGCTTTTTTGTTAGGTTTATGGCTCAAACGCTCTGTGATTGCATTAGCAGTATTTTTGGCTTATATGCTCATAGCCGAACCACTTTTGGTTTGGTTTTTGAAAACAAACAATCTGACACAAATTGTCAATTTTTTACCTTTGGAAGTTTCTGATAGAATAATTTTACCACCCGAAATATTCCAATTTTTCTCTCCCGAAGAATATAAAGCACGCAAAGAAGCTGTACCTCAACAAATCATCTTTACTATTTTAGAACTAATTGTTTTGTGGGGAATTACTTTTGGGGGTTTCAGGAAAAAAGACTTGTAATCAGATATTTTTCTTTCGGTTACGTTGGTAATCTTCAAAAATGTAATGTCCTAATCCTTTCAGAGAGCTGTAATAGGCTCGCCCTTGATTAACTTTCGTAAATTCTCTCACAAATTCTTGCAAATAAGGGTCAGAGGCAATCATAAAGGTTGTTATGGGAATTTTGAGCCTACGACATTGAGCCGCTAAATTCAAAGTTCTGTTCAGGATTTTTCTGTCCAAGCCAAAACTATTCTTGTAATACCGCAAACCTTCTTTCAAACAAGTAGGTTTGCCGTCTGTTATCATAAAAATCTGTTTATTGGCATTTTTGCGTCTGCGTAACAAATCCATAGCTAATTCAAGCCCTGCTACGGTGTTGGTGTGGTAAGGTCCTACTTGCAAATAAGGCAAATCTTTGATAGTAATTTGCCAAGCATCGTTGCCAAATACAATAATGTCTAATGTATCTTTGGGGTACTTGGTAGTGATAAGTTCAGCAAGAGCCATAGCTACTTTTTTAGCAGGGGTGATTCTATCTTCGCCGTACAAAATCATAGAGTGGGAAATATCAATCATTAACACCGTAGAGGTTTGGGCTTTGTATTCAGTTTCAATGATTTCTAAATCCTCATGAGTGAGAAAAAAATCCTCGTAGCCGTGATTGATTTGAGCATTGCGAATAGACTCCGTGAATGCAATATTATCCAAATCATCCCCAAACTCAAAATTTCGTCTCTCTACGCCTCTTTCATCGCCCAAACCCGATTTAGTAGTTTGATGATTACCTGGTTTAGACTTTTTAAGTTTTCCAAAAATTTCTTCCAAAGCATTCCTGCGAATAGTTTGCTCACTTTTAGGGGTTATTATGAAAGTGCCAAGTTTCTGTGGATTTTCTTCTAAATAGCCTTTTCTTTTCAAATCCTCAATGAAATCTCCAATGCCATAACTATCGTCTGTGAGTTGATATTTTTTATCCAAATTACTCAACCAAGCCAATGCTTCTGCTACATTGCCGCCTGTCATGTTGATAAGTTCCAAGAAAATTTTAAGCAAAGCATCAAATTTAGCTTTACCTTGTTGCATTTGCTCATCAGGCGTATATTCCGTGAAACGATAACCCAACATAAGAGCAGTAAGTACGAAGTGATAAATTGTTTGAAAGCAAAACAAGTTTTTTAGGGGAAAAGTTTGAAGAAAATGTTAAAGGTAAAATTTCTAAAAGCAATTTCATTGGGTTACAACTTCATTGCATTTTGAACCATTTATTCTCTTGTTCATTCTGCCTACATGGATGCATATTTTTCAACATTTACGAATGTATCAAGGCAAGCACTTCAAACAAAATATGCTGTTTAGTAGTTTTCAAGTCGCTAAAATTCTTTCAGCTATGCGATTTTTTTTAGTCTTTATTTTCGGAGTTTGCTTTTCTGATGTCTTTTCGCAGTCCAAGACGGGTATTATTTTAGGCACTATCAGGGATAAAAATACCCAAGAAATTTTAGTAGGAGCAACTATCAAAGTTGAAAATAGCGATTTAGGGGCAGTTTCCGATGAAAATGGTAATTTCAGAATTGAAATTGCTACGGGAAGCTATAATTTAGTGGCTTCAATGGCAGGCTACAAGAGCCTAACCAAATACAATATCGTAGTTACTTCGGGCAATGCCCAAATTGTAAATTTTGAGTTGGAAGACGAACAAAACATTGAAGCCGTAGAAGTAACAGATAAAACTTCAAAATCTGCCTCTGCGGCTACGTTGGAAACTCCTCTTTCGGTGCAAAAACTCACCACCGAAGAGATACGAAGCAACCCTGGTGGTAATTTTGACATTTCTCGTGTAGTACAGGCACTACCTGGTGTAGGCGGAACAGCAGGTTCGGTGGGGGGCTTTCGGAACGATATTATTATTCGTGGTGGTGCTCCCAACGAAAATGTGTATTATTTAGACGGAATTGAAGTACCCGTTATCAATCACTTTGCTACACAAGGAGCCGCAGGCGGTCCTACGGGCATTTTGAATGTTTCTTTTATTGAGGATGTTACGCTGAGCAGTTCAGCTTTTCATGCTCGTTACGACAATGCTCTCTCTTCAGTACTTGAATTCAAGCAACGAAATGGCAACCCAGAGCGTTTTTCAGGTAATATTCGTCTTTCAGGAACGGAATTAGCCACTACTTTCGAAGGTCCTGTTTCTCACAAAACTACTTATTTAGCTTCTGTAAGACGTTCATATTTGCAATTTCTGTTTGCGGCTTTGGATTTGCCTATTCGTCCAAATTATTGGGATTTTCAGTACAAAGTGAGCAGTCAATTAGATAATAAAACCACCCTTACTGCCATAGGTTTGGGGGCAATAGATGAATTTACTTTTGGTGTGCCTCGCAATTCAGATGTTACCAAAGAATATATCTTGCGTTCTAATCCTGCTATCAATCAATGGAATTATACAGTTGGTTTTGCACTCAAAAGGCTCATTCCGAAAGGTTATGTGAATGTTGCATTGAGCCGAAATATGTTTGAAAATCGTTTGGATAGATTTGAAGATGCTCAATTTGGAGACGAAAGTCGCCGTACTTTGCGAGTACGTTCCCAAGAAATTGAAAACAAATTGCGTGTAGATTTCAACAAAAAAGAAGGCACTTGGAAATGGAGTTATGGTGGGGTTTTACAATATGTGAAATTCAACAATGATTTTTTCAATCGTTTTCGCAGAGAATTGCGAGATGATGCAGGTAATATCATTCAACCTCAAATTGATATTCGGGCAAATTCAGCGATTGAGTTCTTTCGTTTCGGCTTTTTTGGGCAAGTTAGTAAAACGATTGAGCGGTGGGGTATTTCAGCGGGCTTGCGAAGTGATATGAACACTTTTACTGATACAGGATTGCAGTTTTACAGAACGCTCTCGCCTCGTGTTTCTACGTCTTATCAAATCAATGATAAATGGTTTGCTTCGGCTTCGGTGGGGCGTTATTACAAAATTCCTATTTACACCGTTCTTGGTTTCAGAGATGAACAGGGTAATTTGGTGAATAGAAATTCGCCGTATATTGCAAACAATCATTTCACGGCAGGGCTGGAGTTTATGCCCAAACCCAGTTTGCGTTTTACATTGGAAGGTTTTTACAAAACTTATGAAAATTATCCGATTTCTTTGCGTGAAGGAGTTTCTTTGGCTAATCAGGGAGGAAATTTTGGAGCAATCGGCAATGAACCTGTCAGCCCCACAGGAAAGGGGAGAACTTACGGCATTGAGCTTTTTGCTCAACAAAAACTCGTGAAAAATTTATTTTTTACGGCTTCTTATACACTTTTCTGGTCTGAATATACCGACCTGAACGGCAAATACATTGTTTCTGCTTGGGATACGAGACACTTATTTTCAGGAATTTTAGGTAGAAAGTTCAACAAAGGTTGGGAAATTGGTTTGAAATATCGCTATCAGGGTGGAGCTCCTTTCACTCCATTTGATTTGGAAGCCTCACGGCGTAATTATTTGAGCTTAGGTGAGGGCATATTAGACCTTTCGCAGTATAATACGTTACGTTTGGGGGCATTTCAATCTTTTGATTTTCGTTTGGATAAAAAAGTCAATTTCCGCCGTTGGACTTTGGACTTGTACCTTGATGTAGTGAATGCCTTTGTACTTCCAAGTCCTGCTTTTCCGCAATATACGTTTCAAAGAACCGAAGACAATACGGGCTTTGCTACCACCGACGGACAGCCCATTCGCATAGACGGCAGTAATGCTATTCCTTTAATTTTAGAAAATAACGACCCTACCGTGTTACCCACTATCGGGTTTATCATAGAATTTTGATAAGCAATATGAAATAAAATTAGGGCAAGTTATACTCAATGGAAAGAGGTTTTGGATTTAGGGACATGAAAATTCCAAGAAATTAGTGTCTCTAATTCCTGCTGG
>JANWZC010000093.1 GCA_025054975.1 Raineya sp. | reverse complement strand
TCCGTAGATGAAAAACAATCTCCTGGACAGCCTCTCACAAACAAAAATATGATTTTTACTATTAACCGATTTCAAGCTCAGTGGATAGATATTTCAGCATATCAAGTACCTTTTCCAGAAAACGGTGCCTATGTAGGTATGCAAGTAATTGAAGTAGTGGGTGAAGATGATTGGGGGAATGTTTATATTCCTCTTTTGTACTCTAATAGCGAGAAAAGTGATATGTTTCAATATTACAACGGAACTTGGTTTTTACAAGATAATAAAGGCAGTATATTCGGAAAAGAGAAAAAATACACATTTGGTTTTGGAGCAGAAGTTGTATATTAAATGTTCCAACTTGTCGTATATTAACCCAATGTTAAAAAATTAACAAAAATTTAATAAAATGATAATGTAATTTCTTTCTTTCTTTCTTTGCCTAACTAAACTTCGGGCCCGAAAAGTTTAGGAGTCTTATGGTCAAACACTTTAATTTCTAAATCTTTATGAAAAAAGTAATGTTTGTTCTAATTGCGTTGTTTATTTTTGCAAATGCAAGTTATGCTAGTAAAACAGAGATGAAGGCAACATCCAAGCTAAAACCAGTTGTAAATCTTTCTATCTTGCAAAATAAGCAAGAAAAAATTGAAATAACTTGGTGTAATACTGCTTTTGTTACGTTTTCTTGTGGAGTTACTGCTATAGCCACTTTTTGTAATGTAACAGCAGAGCAATTTATGTTTTCTTTAATGCTAGCTGATATGGCATTTTGTCAAATGGGAGCCGATAATTTTGCGATTACTTTTCCAAGTGAATAGTGAATACCAATAAGCAACAATTCAAAGAGCATCATGATTTTTCATGATGCTCATCATTGTTGCAAAAGTAAAGTATAAAAACATACGAATATGATAAGAAGTTATCTACTACTAACTTTAACTTTAACAATATACAACTATCTTTTTGCCCAAGTTCGTTTAGGTAAGGGGGAGTTTAGGGCTGTTTATCGAACCACCAAAGTTGCAGACTCAACACAGCCAAGTAAAATTTCGGTAGATACCTTGTTTTTAGAATTTTCTAAAACAAGGTCTGTGTATTACAATCCGAGTTACCGAGCATTAGATTCTATTGCTTTGACACGTACAGCAAACACACTTAAAGCCGCCAAAGCAGGAGCACCCGCAAGATTAGATTTCAGCGACAACACCTTGTCTGCTATGCGAAATAAAAATAGCAACGTAATTGTTCATTGTTATCCTACCAATCAAAAATTAACTTTCTTCACTCATAATTTGCCCGGAAAAGCTTTTATGTATGAAGAAGACTACCCGCTTTTTCAGTGGCAAATGACCGAAGAAACCCAAAATATCAAGGGCTATTTGTGTAAGAAAGCAGTAACGCATTTTAGAGGTAGAACTTGGGAAGTGTGGTACACTTTGGATATTCCCACGCCTTTTGGGGTATGGAAGTTTTATGGCTTGCCCGGTTTAGTGGTTTTAGCAAAAGATAGCAAAAATCACTTCACTTTTGAGCTAATTGGCTTAAAACGCCTGCCTGCTAACTACGAAATGATAACTCATTATGAAGGCGAACCCATCGCTTTTTCTAAAATTACTCATAAAAAATATATGCAAGAACTCAAAAAATATCTTGAAGACCCTATCGGTTATATGTCGGCAGCCATAATGAATAGCCCTGTACAAGTAGATGTTAAAGATAAACAAGGTAGAGACAAACCTAAACCCAAAATTATCCATAACCCCATAGAGTACGAATAGTGATAGTAAAATGCGTTCAATAGTTGTATTATTATTACTTTGTAGCATACAAATTTCTTTTGCCCAAGTTGTTATAGAAGGCTCACTGCAAGATTCCAAAGAAGCCGTAGTCAATGCTACGGTGCTTTTGTATGCTCCCCATAGTGAGAAAATTCTGCTTTATACATTTACCGATAGCAAAGGCAAATTTCGCCTTACACTCACACCCACTACCGATAGCCTTGAAATAGAAATCCGACATATTTCTTATGAGAAAATTCGGCAGAAAATTCCTGCTACCTCACAAAAATTAAATTTCACACTCAAAGAAAGTGTAAGTGAAATCAAAGAAATTGAGGTAAAGGTCAATCCTGTAACTATTCGCAACGATACCACTACCTACAATGTCAGAAGTTTTGCCAGCCAAGCCGACCGCAACATCAAAGATGTGCTTGCCAAAATGCCCGGTGTAGAAATAACCGACAACGGACTTATCAAATACAAAGGCAAGCCCATTAGCAAATTCTACATTGATAACTTGGATATGCTCGGCAAACGCTACAATTTAGCTTCCGAAAATGTCCCTTGGGATATGGTAGATGAAGTAGAATTTTATGAGAACCACCAAGATATTAAACTTTTGGATAGTTTGGGTATCAAAGGGAGTAATCCTGCTCTTAATTTGCGTCTTAATCCTGATGCCAAAAAACGTATTACCCTTGCCGCAGAAACAGGAGTAGGCATACCTTTTCTACTTTGGGACGCTAAAACTACGGCTTTCAAGTTTTTTCAGAAACATCAATTTCTCAATATTTTGCAAAGCAACAATATCGGCAAAGACCTTGAAAAAGAACTTACCGAACACAGCATTTCCCTTGAACAAATTTTGTTAAGGCGTTTCCCACATCAACGAAATGACCTGCTCCAAGTAGCTCAAATCGCTAATCCTCCTTTGGAAAAAAATCGCTACATCTTCAACCAATCGGCAAGTAGTAGCTTGAATGGCATTGTGCAACTGCCTAATTCGGCTCAACTGCGTTATCATTTTACGTATCTTTACCAAAACAACCAAAATCGTAACGAATCTCGCCAACAACTTTTCTTCCTACAAGACACCATAACTATCAATGAAAAACAAAGTTTCACGCAAAAACAACATCTCTTGCAAGGCGAACTGCAATACGAAAAAAACCTCAAAAGTCTCTACACCAAAAATGTGTTCACTGCAAAAAAATTTTGGGAAAGTCAGGTAGCTAATGCGTCTCTTTTTGGCTTACTCAATGTAGCTCAAGACCTAAAAAATCCTTATTGGCAAATTCAAAATGAATTTCAAACCTATCGCTGGCAAGGCTCTAAAATCGTGCAGTGGGTTTCTAATAGCTATTTGAAGTTTTTGCCTCAACGTTTGCAGGTTAGCCCTAATTTGTGGCAGGTGGGTAGCGTTTCTCCTGAAAGAACAAATTTCTTACAAGAAGTAAGTGGTTTTCGGGTAGAAAGTGAAAATTTCAGAAGTAGCACTACCGAATGGCAAAAGTTACTGATACGCACTCAAACGGGCATCAAAGTGGCTTATCGGCGTTTGGAAAGCAAGTTGCTACTCCAAAGTCCTGAACAAAATAAAGATAGTTTGGGAAATAACTTGCAAGATTATAGCTATCAGCTTTTTGCCAATCTGAACGCTGAACGTAAAATCGGCAGACGCTCAAATTTCAACTTCAATGCTGAATATACGCCACTTGCTTTGTGGCAAAATACTGAAATCGGACTTTACAACAACTTTTTTCATCAGTATTCGTCAAGAGTGATGTTTTCGCAAAAATGGGGCAGTTGGACACTTTCAGGAGGAGGAGGTTTTAGCCAAAATATTGAAGAAGAAACCCATTGGTTCAACACACAAGGCATTTTTCGGAATTATCGGAGCATTTTTGAAAATGGCTTATTAGTACCTCAAAGAAATAATTGGCAAGTGATGGCTTACGTTTTCTACAATGATGTTTTGAATGGTTGGAGTTGGAATTCAGATGTGAGCCTGCTGAACGGATACAACAACTATCGCTATGCCATAGATTATAGAGGAATTTTAGAAAATCGGCAAATATTAGGTTTGCAAACTCCTTTTGAAACCCTAATAGCCAACACACGTTTCAACAAATATTTCTACTCGGCTCGCAGCAATCTTTCGGTTTCGGGTATGCTTATACAAAATAAATCCCTGCAAAGACAAAACAACCAAGATTTTACAAGCAACTTTCAAAATTGGCAAACTGAAACGAAATTCACTTGTAATTATTGGTCTTTTTTGAATTTGAGTTATCAGGGGCGTTTGAATGTGTTTCAGACTGCTCTTAACACGCAAATCACTCCTCCAAATTTACAAATTAGGCATCAGATTTCAGTAGGATTGCAACTAAAACGCTGGCTTATCACGACTAAAACGTATCATTTGACCTCTATGCAACAAAATCAGCGTTTGAGCAATTATTTTGTAGATATGAGTTTGCAAAGGAAATTTGAACGCTTGGAGGCAGAATTACAAATTTTCAACCTTACTAATCAGAATAGCTTTACTTTGGCACAAGTGCAAGAGAACATTTTACGAGAAACCTTTTTTGAACTTCGCCCTTTCAACTTATTGCTTAAAGTGTATTGGAGAATGTAAAAAAACTTTCGGTTCTCTGGCAAAATTTTTTAGATAAAAAAGAACCATATATTTTATATTTGTGGAGACAAAATAAAGTATATATGGAGTTGTACAAAGGTAATGAATTATTAACAGTTTCGCAAAATTATTTACTGGGTTGGCATTTAGTCCGTCAGAAGTTTGTGGTATTATTTGTGCAAGCGGTGTTGAAGATAGGGGGCAAAAGCCTATTAGAGCTAGCAGGGGCATTGGATAGTACAAGCCAACGAGCTTCAAGTTTGCGACATTGAGCTTATAAACAGGGATGTGGTTCAACGAAACAAAAGCCCATTTGAATTTACCAAAATGGATACCATAAGTCCTCCTTTTTCATGTTTTATATCTACAAAATTATTTCTTAAACAATGCTCAATATCAACTCATTATTCCTGATAATTTTTCTCTCTCAATAATGTCCATTCAACTAAATGTTCATTCACAATTCAAAATGACTTTTAGTGAAAATATTAAGAACTTTTAAGTACGGTGATAATTTTATCAATAGCCTTCAAGCCCGAACCTGTAAGCACCGAGACAATTTTTTCACCTTCCCAAAAATGCTCAACATATTGCCGTACTCCTGCCACGACCGCCGCCGAAGTAGGCTCAATAAAATAGCCTTTGCTACACATTAAAAGCAAGGCATCGGTGATTTCTTCTTCGCTTACTGCCAAAAATATACCTTCCGTAAGTTCGACATATTGAAGCATTTGATTACCTCGTATAGGCTTGGCAATAGCAATTCCTTCGGCAATAGAGGGCAAAGCAGTAATTGCAGGAATGTACGGCAAACCTTCTTGGTAGGCTTCGTACAGAGGTGAGCAATTCGCCGCCTGCACACCTATTAGCTTGGGAATTTTATCGGTAATGCCTGCTTTCATTAGCTCACGAAAGCCAATATACGCTCCAATCAGCAAAGTACCATTTCCCGCAGGCAAAATCACAACATCAGGGGCTTTCCAGCCAAGTTGTTCAGCTACTTCAAAGGCAAAGGTTTTTGTTCCCTGAAAGAAAAACGGATTCCAACAATGGCTTGCATAATAACTTCTTTGAGCGGCTTCCCAAGCGGCTTCAGCAGCATCTTGACGTGTGCCATCAATAATTCTAACATTTGCCCCAAAGGCTCGTATTTGAGCTAATTTGGCTCCAGAAACTCCTTTCGGAACATAAATATCACAAGCTATATCAGCTTTGGCACAATAAGCGGCAATGGAACTTCCTGCATTGCCCGAAGAATCTTGTACTACGTGCCGTATGCCCAGCTCTTTGATTTTACTTATCAGTACCGAACTACCTCTATCCTTATACGAACCTGTTGGAAACAAGAAATCTAACTTGAAATACACATCTACGCCTGCGATATTGATTTTTTGCATAGGAGTAGCCCCCTCTCCAAAACTAACAATATTTTCATCTTTTTCAATAGGAATAGCTTCTCGGTAACGCCACAAATTAGCAGAGCGATTGCGTATAAGAGTTTTTTCCAAAGTAGGACGAAAACGAATATCCAACAAATGTCCTTCGGGACTTTGCCAAATAGGTTCATTCAAAGGGTACTCTTCGCCTGTCTTGGTACAAATTAGAGCGTTGGGCTTCAAGTTTTTGTGCTTTTTGCCAAAATTGTTATTTTTTTTGCAAAATTACAACTTAATTTCTGCCGAAAATTTTATACCAAAAGGTTTAGCCGTATCTAAATTTAAGTACGTAAGGCGATGAAAAAAATCTATTCGGAAAAATTTAAGAATGTTATCAATGCCATAACCAATTTCAATATAAGGCATTTCATAACTTAGGCTTTGAATAGGAGGCAAAGGATTACCAAAAATATCAGAATTTGAAATCAATCTACGATTTTCGGTACGTAAGCCTCCATAAACAGCATTGAGACTTAGTACCAAACGCCAATCCAAAAATTTGTTTGCCTTTTTGAAAAGCGGTAAGCGACTAAAAATCAAGTTTTCAAAGTAATGAGCATAATGTAAAGCAATATAATGGTCGCTGACAAACTCAAAGCCGTTCATTTGGTTGAAGGCTCTTTCAATCAAAAAGGGAGTATTATTGCCCAGATGAGCCCTAAGCAATGGGAAAGGCACTTGTCCAAAATAATAGCCTGCACTCACAAAATAGTTAGCGTGTCCGATACCAAAAATCCGAGCGTTGTATTTGGAAATATCTAACTGAACTTGTTGGTAATTGAAATCTCCTCCTGCAAAACCTTTCAAACCGATAGTAGTAGTAAGTGTAAATTTTGGAGTTGAACCACCTCCGATAATAATTTCGCTGTTATCTAGTAACCTGATTCGATTGCCTCCTTTGCGATAAGTGGTTTGCAAGATAAACTCGGCAGTATTGATGTCGGTTTGCAGGCTATTGGTTTCAGGGTGATTGTAGGCAAAACCATGCAAAGGCGTAAGTTGCCGAGTTCGGAAGGTAAGTTTTTCGGTAAGAGAAGGATTGACAGCACTTTCAATGATAAAATTAGTTTCTTTTTTGAAAAAAGGTTTGCGTTGTGAAAGCGTAAAAAAGCGGTTAGAGGCAATAAAAATATCAGGTAAATTTTGAAATTGATTGAGAAAAATTAAGGGTTCAATATCTTCGGTGCGGTTGAAAGTAACTTGGGTAAAAAATTTTCGGGAAAGAATTTGGTTAATTTCTACAAAATATTTGCCTTTTTGGTCGCGTAAGCCATAACCTATGCGTGTTTTGAAAGTAAAATTTCGGCTTAAAAATCTATTGGTACGGAAACCGAAATTAAAGCGATGTCCTTCAATATCATTCCATGCATAATAACGAGCCCAATGTCCTAAATCTATGCCTTTCATTTCGTAATAACCTGTGGAAAGCACTGTCAGGATAGTAGTATAGCGTTGCACCGAAGGAATAGTTTTTAGTGAGTCAATTACTTTATACACATTCACATCACTTATCAACGTGCTATCATTTTTTCTAAAATTATTCCAGTAGGTTGTATCCTTGTTTTCGTTGTTGGGCGGAATAGGAGGCTCGTCATAAAAAGTTTTTTCGTGAGGTTCGTTGAGCAAGTAATTGTGGTATTGCGTGTGAGTGCGTACATAAATGTTGGGAATAATATCTGAAAATTCAGAAACTTCTACCTCAAAATCTACTTTTTCAGGAAGCCAAAAGCCTTCGGCACTGCGAGATGAAGTTTGTTTGATTTTCAAGCCTTTGATAAAATTGATGTTGGCTTCTTTGGTCATTTGCACTTCAATTTTTTTAAGGGCATAATCGCTTTTACTAATCCACATTTTACCCTCAAAGACTAAATCTTGTCGGTTGCGAGGCACGATATTAAGCAAATAACAAGTATCTTTATCTACCAAAACGCTATCTAACAAATCATAATCATATTTCAAACGCCATCCGTCCGCAATGGGCGAAGTGAAATACTTGTCCAAAATATTCATTTGATTGCGGTAAAAGTTGTAATCATTGAGTTTGCCTCCTGTGAAAATTTGCCCAATTCCTTCGGCATTTTCTAAACCTATCCCTGAAAGATTGGTTACTTTTACGTCTTCACGTTCTTTTTCAGGCTTGCCCATGTAATAATAACGAGAAAAACTTTCACTTGCCAAGATAGGTATCAAAATTTTTCCTTTGCTATCCCTTAACTTTGGAATGGTAGCAGCGGCACGACTCATATCTTTCATTACACGCAGATTGCTCAAGCCTTTTTCATTATCATTCACATAGCCTTCGATTCGGTTGTAAATATCGCACTCGTAGAATTTGGCACGGCGTTTATCATTTTTGCTTTTGTTTTTGATAACCTTTCGCATAATCGCATAGGCAGGATTTTCGCCTGGAACCACCGTAATCTCTTCAATTTCTTGCGTTTCCTCTTCTAAAAGCAAACTAAAAACCTGTTGCGGTTGCGTGGAGAAAGCTACTCTTTTAGTTTTGTAGCCTGTATATTCAAAAATAAGGGAATCTTTTACGTAATTGAATGATAGCTTAAAGTTGCCATTTTCATCAGTGATAGTACCAATTTGTTTGTTTTTAGAAAGACGTACAACAGCACCTATCAGTGGCTCTTGGGTTTTAGCATCTGCCAATTTGCCCGTGATAGTAATTTTTTGAGCGACTGCAATTTCTGCAAAGCAAGCAATAATAAAAAGCAGTAAAGGTTTTTTCAAAATTTTAGGGGTTTTTAAGCAAATTTACATCTACTTCACCAAGTTTGCAAATGATATTAAATTCGTTTTCTGTAAGTGGTACAACAGAAAGTCGGCTTTGCCTGACTAATGCCATATCTTTCAAAACAGGGTGAGCCTTGATAGTAGCCAAATCCACAGGCTTTTTCAAACTGCACACGGGAGCAACATCTACCATTACCCAATTGGGTTCGTCAGTAGTATGGTCGGGGTAGGCTTCTTTAATAACTTTAACAATACCAACAATTTCTTTGCCTTCATTGCTGTGGTAAAAACAAGCTAAATCCCCAATTTTCATAGCTTTCAAGTTGTTGCGGGCTTGAAAATTACGTACTCCGTCCCAAAAGGTAGTTCCGTCTTGAAGTAGTTGCTTCCAGCTATATTTGTAAGGTTCGGATTTTAAGAGCCAATATTGCATAGGTAAGTAAATTTAGTACAAAGATAGTTATTTTAGAACTTTTGAGGAAATTTTTTGAGAATGGCTTTTTTGTGATTTGTGAATTGAAGTGAAAACACTAATTTTGCGAATTATCTCACTAAATTCAACCACAATGGCAGAATACAACTTCAGAGAAATTGAAGCCAAATGGCAGAAGTATTGGGAAGAAAATAAAATTTACAAAACCCAAGAAGATTATTCTAAGCCCAAATATTATGTTTTGGATATGTTTCCATATCCTTCGGGAGCGGGTTTGCACGTAGGACACCCTCTGGGATATATTGCTTCTGATATTGTTGCACGCTACAAGCGAGCCAAAGGGTACAATGTGTTACATCCTATGGGCTTTGATAGTTTTGGCTTACCTGCTGAACAATATGCCATTCAGACAGGGCAACACCCTGCTATTACTACCGCTGAAAATATCAAACGCTACAAAGAACAACTTAAAAATATTGGCTTTTCTTACGATTGGGATAGAGAGGTACAAACTTCAGACCCTGCTTATTACAAATGGACACAATGGATTTTCATGCGTCTGTTTGAGGCTTGGTACAACCAAAAATCCAACAAAGCCGAACATATCAGCACCTTGATTGCTGAATTTGAACGAAATGGAAACCTTGATGTGATGGCGGCTTGTGATGAAGATACCCCCACTTTTACAGCAGAAGAATGGAAAAATTTCACAGAAAAGGAGCGTTCTGATGTACTTTTGAAGTATCGTCTTACGTATCTTGCTGATGCTTATGTAAATTGGTGTCCTGCACTGGGTACCGTACTTGCCAACGATGAAGTTAAAGACGGCGTTTCTGAACGTGGAGGCTATCCCGTAGAACGCAAACTGATGCGTCAGTGGATGATGAGAATTACTGCCTATGCCGAGCGTCTTTTGCAAGATTTAGAGAGTTTGGATTGGTCAGAAAGTATTAAAGAAGTTCAGAGAAATTGGATAGGGAAAAGCATAGGAGCGGAGGTGAAGTTTTACCTCACCCCCAACCCCCTCTCCAAAGGAGAGGGGGCTCAAAAAGCCTCTCCTACTTTTCATTGGCAGACGACCTCACCTGAAAAATGGAAAAAATTAAAAGAATTTGCCCGAAACAATCGTAAAAACCCTACTGAAGCGGAGAACATTTTGTGGCAAACTTTGCGAAATAGAAACTTGGGAGTTAAGTTCAGAAGACAGCACGCTATTGATGGCTTTATTGTTGATTTTGTTTGTTTGGAGAGAAGCCTTATTATAGAAGTTGATGGGGCAGTTCATCTGGCAAAAGAACAGCAAGAACTTGACCAAATCCGTACTGAATATTTAGAGTATTTGGGTTATCGTGTCATTCGCTTCACAAATGATGAAGTAGAGAATAATCTG
>JANWZC010000092.1 GCA_025054975.1 Raineya sp. | reverse complement strand
AAAAACATTCTTTGCGATTTACTTCATAGACTACCCCCAAAACTATCTGATTTTCAAACATCAAGCCGATGCTAATAGCAAAAATAGGTAAGCCGTGAATAAAATTAGTAGTGCCGTCCAAAGGATCTATTATCCAATGCAAAGGTTTTTGTGAAATTTGGTGAGTATGTTCATTTTCTTCGGTAATGAAGCCTGCTTCGGGCAATAACTGACTTAAAGCCTCTACTAAACGTTTTTCGGCTTCTTTATCTACATACGAGACCAAATTGTTGAGTCCTTTGTATTCAATGGCTTTTCTATCAAAACTTTGACTTTGTTGAGCAATGAAAAGACCTACTTTGCGGGCAATATCATTGACTTTCGGACAAAGACTTTTCCACTCATTTTTCATTATTGAATACTTTTGACTACTCCTTGCATAATTTCTTCGGGAGTGGCATCGCGAATATCTAAAATTTTGCCCTGATAATGCAAGGTACGTCCTGCAAGTGGATGATTAAAGTCCAAAGTTACGAATTCATCATCAATTTCAGTAATTACTGCATCTACGGGGAAGCCTTCTTCATCTTGCAAAGGTACAATTTCGCCTACTTTGAGCATTTCTTGTGGAAAGCCATTTTCTAAAAATTCTTCAATAGAATACTGCATCACACCCTCCTCGTCGTAATCGCCGAAGGCTTCTTGCGGGGTTAAGATGAAATCAAAACTATCGCCTACGGAAAGCCCCAAGAGTTTTTCTTCCATAGCGGGCAATACAAAATGATTGCCACATAAAAAACCATAAGGAGTGGAAGTTGGAACATGTTCTATGACCATTTGGTCGTCTAATGAAGTTATGGTATAGGTAATAAATACCACTTTGTCTTTGGCTACTTGCATAAAAATAAATTTTAACAAAAGTATGCTAAAAATAGCAAATTAACAAATATTTGGAAAACTTTTATTGATGAATATGCAGAGTTTTACCTATTTTTGTCGGAAAAGTTTTTCAAAAAGATAAAACTATCTATAAACGTAAAAATCACTGAATTCATCTAACTTCGGCAAACAGAAGTTAAAAGCAGTTTTGTAGGAGTTAGTCGCTAAAACTCCTCTTTTAGTTATTTGAGCGTGCTTTTACGCTAGCAACTTGAAATGCCCAAAAAAGAGACAAAAAAGTAGATTTTTTTTGAGTAATTAGAACAAAACTTATGAACTTACTTCTTACCAACTGCCAAATTATCAACGAAGGCAAATGTTTTGCCGCAGATATTCTTATCAAAAATGGCTTTATTGAAAAAATTGCCTCTCAGATTTCGGTTGATAGAGCCTCCAAAGTGCTTGACATAGCAGGCAAAATTGTAATGCCCGGTGTAATTGATGACCAAGTCCATTTTCGCGAGCCTGGACTTACTCACAAGGCTACTATTTACACCGAAGCCAAAGCCGCTGTCGCAGGAGGCACAACTTCTTTCATGGAAATGCCCAATACCATTCCTAATGCCCTCACGCAAGAACTTTTAGCTCAAAAATATGAAATTGCTCGCCAAACTTCGCTTGCCAATTACTCGTTTTACATGGGAACTTCCAACGATAATTTAGATGAAATTCTGAAAACTAACCCTCGTAATGTCTGTGGCATTAAGATTTTTATGGGTAGTTCCACAGGAAATATGCTTGTGGATAATCCTAAAACTTTGGAAGCAATTTTCAGTCAGAGTCCAATGCTGATTGCTACGCATTGCGAGGATGAAGAGACCATCCGTAAGCAAAGTGAAGTCTATCGCAATCGTTACGGAGAGGATGTTCCTGCTCATTGCCACCCTGAAATTCGTAATGTAGAGGCTTGTTTGAAATCTTCAAGTTTTGCCGTTGAACTCGCTAAAAAATATAACACACGTCTGCACGTTTTGCACATTACAACAGCTGATGAAATTGCTCTGTTCCGAAATGATATTCCTTTACCTCAAAAACGCATTACTTCGGAGGTTTGCGTACATCATTTGTGGTTCAACAAAAATGATTATGAACGCTTGGGACATCAAATCAAATGCAATCCTGCTATCAAGGAAGCCCATCATCAAGAAAAATTATGGGAAGCCCTACTTAATGATAATTTTGATGTAATCGCTACCGACCATGCTCCTCATACTTGGGACGAAAAACATCAAAATTACTGGAAAGCTCCTTCGGGATTGCCGCTTATTCAGTTTTCTTTGCAAATGATGTTAGAATTTTATAAGCAAGGCAAAATTTCCTTAGAAAAAATTGCCGAAAAAATGGCTCACAATGTAGCTATTTGCTTTCAGATTGAAAAACGAGGCTTTATCCGTGAAGGTTATTGGGCTGATTTGGTAGTGGTAGATTTGGAAAAACCTTGTACCGTGAAACGAGAAAATCTGTTGTACAAATGTGGTTGGTCGCCGTTGGAAAACTATACTTTTCAAACTTCTGTGGAAAGTACAATCGTTTCGGGGCATTTGGTTTATCATCAAGGTAAATTTGACGAAAGTAAAAAAGGAGAAAGACTACTTTTTGAACGAGATTAGCGAAATCCAATATGCGAAAGAAAAAGCAAGAAAAAATTATACTTGAAAAAATTTTCATAGAAAAACCTGTTGCCGAAGGTCGCTGTTTGACTCACTACCAAGACCGAGTAATTTTAGTAGAAGGCAACATAGCCCCCCAAGATGTTGCAGACCTTGAAGTTTTTAAGAAAAAATCAAATTATTGGCTTGCTAGACCGCTTCGGATTCACCAAAAATCTCCTTTGCGGGTAGAGCCTTTTTGCCAGCATTATGGCATTTGTGGAGGTTGCAAATGGCAACATCTGAAATATGAAAAACAACTTGAACAAAAACAACAGGAAGTTATAGATGCTCTTGAACGCATTGCCAAAGTGCCTTTTCCTGCGGTAAGACCTATTTTAGCCTCTGAAAAAACGCAATTTTATCGCAACAAGTTAGAATTTACGTTCTCTAATAGTCGTTGGTTATCGGCAGAAGAGATAGCTTCAGGGCAAACGTTCGAAAAAAATGCGTTGGGTTTTCACGTTCCTGAACGCTTTGACAAAATCGTAAATATTGAAACTTGCTATTTGCAAGAAGATTTATCTAATCAGATTCGCAACAGCTTGCGAGATTTTACCCAAAAACAAAATTTTAGCTTTTACGATTTGAAAAACCATCAAGGTTTTTTGCGAAATTTAGTTATCCGCAACACAAATACAGGTGAATGGTTAGTTTTAGTGATTTTCGCAGAAAATAACTTTTCTGCTATTGAACAAACTTTGAACTTTTTGCAAAATAACTTTCCCCAAATTACTTCTCTGCAATACGCTATCAATCAGAAAAAAAATGATAACTATCACGACCAAGAAATAAAGGTTTTTGCAGGCAAGCCCTATGTTACAGCTACAATGGAAGATTTACAATTTCGCATAAGTCCGAAATCTTTTTACCAGACTAATTCCGAACAGGCTTATAGGCTGTATTGTGTGGCTCGCGAATTTGCTAACTTGCAAGGTAATGAAATTGTATATGACCTCTATACAGGTACAGGTACGATAGCTAATTTTGTAGCTCGCAAAGCCAAAAGGGTCATTGGCATTGAGTACATTCCCGAAGCTATTGAAGATGCTAAAATCAATGCTCAAATCAATGACATAACCAATACTGAATTTTTTGCAGGAGATATTAAAGACTTACTCAATTACGATTTTGTAAAAAAACACGGCAAACCTGATGTAATCATCACTGACCCGCCTCGTGCAGGTATGCACGAAAGCGTTGTAAGAACGATATTACAACTTGCTCCGCAGAAAATTGTATATGTGAGTTGCAATCCTGCTACACAAGCCCGCGATGTAGCTCTGCTTGCCGAGAAATATCAAATTACAGCTGTACAACCCGTAGATATGTTTCCGCACACTTACCACGTTGAAAATGTATTGCAAATGGTAAAAACTCAATAAAAAGTAGTCTTGCGAAAAAAATTATCAAACTTCTTTTCGGCATGTTGGCTTGTTGTGGAACATACTCTTAATTTTGTGAAATTTCCAAGCGGTTCTTATTTGGGGCTACAAACCTTTTATCCATGCAGTGGCATACTGAATTGCACATTACTGAAAAAATTCCATTTCTCACACACGCACATAAGATTTTTACATTAGGTTCTTGTTTTGCAGAGGCTATGGGCAAAAAACTTGCCGAAAACAAATGGCAAGTAGCTATTAACCCGTTTGGCACAATCTACAATCCACTTGCGATATTTCGTATTTTACGTTTTTGTGGAGGAACAGAAGTTCCACAAAAGAAGTTTTGTGTGCAAAACCCTGAAAAAATTTGGCTTCATTACGACTTTCATTCCCTTTTGCGAGCAGAAACCCAAGAAATTCTTTGGGAAAACATTCGTCAAAAAACTACTGAAATGGCTCGTTTTTTTGCAAAAAATCCTGTACTTATACTTACTTTGGGTACGGCTTGGGTGTATGAAATAGAAAACCATAGCGTAGCTAATTGCCACAAAATGCCTGCCTCTTGCTTTCAGAAAAGATTGCTTTCGGTAGAAGAAATTTTACAAGATTTTGAATATACTTATCCTATTTTGCAAGAAAAAATCATCATTTTTACGGTTAGCCCTGTGAGACACTTGAAAGATACTTTGCCACTTAATTCAGTAAGTAAAGCGGTTTTACGTTTAGCGTGCCACTACTTGCAGGCAAAATATGTTAATGTGTATTACTTTCCTGCTTTTGAACTCGTAATAGATGACCTGCGAGATTATAGGTTCTATACAGATGATTTACTGCATATTACGCCGCAAGCGGAAAATTATATTTGGCAAAAATTTCAAGAAAGCTACTTGCCCACAGAAACTCAAAAAATTGTGGAAAGTTGGTCAAAAATTCAGCGAAAACTGCAACATAAACCTTTCAATCCTACCAGTGAGGCACATCAAAATTTTCTGAAAAATCTCTTGCAGGAATTGCAAGATATGCAAAAATATTTTGATGTAAGTCAAGAAATTCAAGAAGTGCGAAGTCAAATTCAAAATTTCAGTTAATTTTGCAAAAAATTTCATTGATATGTCTGCTATGCAAAACTTGATAGAGGAATTTCCCTCTCAAATTCGTAAAGCCGTAGAAATTGGCAAAAATATTCGTGTTACGCCTCACAACGAAGAAATTCAAAATATTTTTATTGCAGGTTTGGGGGGGTCGGGCATTGGAGGCAATTTGGTGGAAAGTATTGTTTCGCCTGCTTTGCAAGTGCCTTTACTGGTAGGTAAAAACTATGAAATTCCTAAATTTATTGGCAAAAATACGCTTTTCATAGCCTCATCATTTTCGGGAAGTACAGAAGAAACCCTTATTGCTCTTTCGCAAGTAAAAGATGCTAAAATTGCTTGCATAAGTTCAGGAGGCAAACTCATTGAAATCGCCCAAGCCAAAGGTTTTGATTACGTTCAAATTCCCTGCGAAGCTCCTTGTCCAAGAGCATTTTTGGGGTATTCCTTTGTACAGATTTTATATTTGCTCAAAGGATACGGCTTGCTAAACTATGATTTCGAAGCAGATTTACTGGCTTCTGCCGAACTTTTAGAAAGCAAACAAGTACAAATCCGACAGCAAGCTCAAAGTATTGCAGAACTTTGTTTTGCAAAAATTCCTTTCATTTACAGCGATACACGCTTGCAAGCGGTTATTACTCGTTTTCAGCAACAAATCAACGAGAATGCTAAACAGCTTTGCCACACACATATTTTCCCAGAAATGAACCATAATGAACTCGTAGGCTGGCAACTTGGCAAAGAACACTATCAACACACTTCTGTTTTGCTTGTAAAAAGCTCTTACGACCACCCACGCACACGCCTACGTATGGATATTTGTGAGCCTATTTTCCGAGAAAAAACCTCTCGTTTGCAAGTTTTACAAGCACAAGGCACAAGTTTTTTGGAGCAGGCTTTGTACTTGATACACATTTTTGATTGGGCTTCACTTTTTTTAGCAGAAAAAAATGGTGTTGATGCCTTCCCTGTGGATATTATCACACACCTCAAAAATGAACTTGCCAAAGAGGCTTGGGAATAAGTTTTTTGGGGAAAATGCTTATACTCAAAGGAGTTGAGTACTTCTTTTTTTAGTATTTCGGCTTTTTTATGCAGATATACTTCGCTTGTTACTGGGCATAGTCAAAATACACCCAGTAACAAGATGAAGTACGCTCAACGACCAAATTTGATAACTACCTTTCTAACAAAACTAATTTTTCATTTAGGTTACTTCTGTACCTCAAACATCTAATTCTTCTCTAACCTTGCCAATATTTTTTTACTTTTTTGGTATCATCTAGATGATGTCAAAATTTTTGACAATTTTTTTCAAAAAATTCCAAAAAAAATTCTAAAAAAAGAAAGAAATTTACTATTTTTGCAGTCAAGTTTATTAAAATCAATACAACAATGAAAAGAAATTTACTTTTTCTCTTTTTACTTATCACTTTTGTAATCAACTTGAGTTATGCCACTCATATCGTAGGCGGCGAACTGCAAATGACTTTCCTTTCCAATACGGCTACTAATGCTACCTATCGTATTACCCTAAATATGTACTGGGATAGAGTTTCCAACGTGAAAGATAATAGCATCACCATAGGTTTCTACCGAAAGTCTAATAATACACGCGTGCAAACACTCACTTTGCCTCTCATACAAGAAATAGACTTGCAATTTCCCGTAGATACTTGCACTAATCAAGTCTTGCTACGCTTTACAAAATTAGTGTATCAGGCAAATGTAACGTTAAGCTATGCAAATTATTCTGATGTTCAGGGTTATTATGTAACTTGGGAAAGATGTTGTCGTAATAATGCTATTGTTAATATTGTAGCACCGGGTAATGCCGCCAACTCATTCTATTTAGAATTTGCCCCTATTTTTCAAGGAGGTAGTCCTTTCATCAATAATAGCCCTGAATTTCCTACTCCCCAAACAAGCTATTTGTGCTTAAATGCTGATTTCACCTTTCCCTTTGGAGCCACTGATGCAGACGGTGACCAGCTTGTGTATTCAATGGTTACGCCTTACAACGGGATTGCCTCTAACTTCAATCCCAACCCAGCTCCCCCTGCTACTTACAGCCCTTATCCGCCTCCTGAAATTACATGGGCAACAGGTTATTCAGCTACTAATGCCATTCCTAGCAACGTAGGACAACCTCTGACGGTCAATCCCAGTACAGGTTTGCTCTCGGGAAATCCAGGTAGAACGGGGCTTTTTGTATTTTCGGTGCGTTGCGAGGAGTACAGAGCAGGTGTGAAAATCGGTGAAGTCCGCCGTGATTATCAAATTTTGGTAAAAAATTGTCAAGAACTTAATCCCAATCCTGAAATTCGTCTGCAGCTCCAAGATAATAGCATTTACAACGAAAATACTTTGTATGAATTAGATGCCAACAAAGGTTTATGTCTGAACCTTCAAATTTTTGATACACCCAACCAAAATATTCGCCTAACCTACCTGCCTTTGAACGCTAATGCTCAAAGACTCACCCAAAATAACTATCGCCCTTTCCGCAATGCCAACAATCAACCTGTAAGCGGAGTTACTATCAATAGTTCGGGTATTGGCGTGGTACGTTTTTGTTGGCGAGAGTGTTTGTATAGCTTCCGAGGTGATGAAGTTTTTGAGTTTGGCATTATTGCTGACGACCAAGGGTGTCCTGTGAGAGGTTTAGATACTCTATTTGTGAAATTTAAGGTTAAACCACGTTTCAATAATCCTCCTTCACTTTCTATTGTATCGGCTACGCCTAATTTTGATATTCCCTCGCTGACAGCTAATCCTTTCCTACCCGCAGGGCAAGAAGTGAGAATTACTTTCCAAGCCTTCGACCGAGATAATGACTCTCTGAAAATTTTTGCCGTTGGTAGAGATTTCAATATTGATAGTTTGGAAATTACCTTTACTCCCAAAGAAGGTAGAGGACGCTTCACCACAGACTTTATATGGAAGCCCGATTGTAGATTTATTAAAGCTAATGGGCAAGATGATGAATATCTGGTAGATATTTTTTTGGTAGAAAAAAATAATACTTGCGATATTGCCGATGCCCAAATGACTATCAAGTTGAAAATATACGATAACTTTTCTAACGTTGATAGTTTCTTACCTGCTAATATTTTCACCCCTAACGGCGATGGTATCAATGATTTCTTTGAAATGGAAAACTTACCTGCTGTTGCGGATTTCAATAAATACCTGCCTGCCGATAATTGCCTTTACCGATACAATGGTATTAAAATTTACAATCGTTGGGGTAAGCAAGTGTATGAAAGCAAACAAAGAGACTTCAAATGGGACGGCGGAAACTTACCCGCAGGAGCTTATTTCTATGTCATTGATTATACCTCTCGTATTTTCAAAGGCACAGTAACCATAATGAAATAAACCTTCTATTTGCTTGATTGATGTTGCGGCTTTTCATAAGTAGCAACATCAATCATTTTTTTTGGTTTTCGGTGAGCAGCGAAACAGCATGAACTACTATGCTCTAAGTAGCCTTCTTGCCAAAGGGCGGCGTTATCGTGAGGGCGAACTTGATATTTTTGTTGTTTCCATTGTTCTTTTTCTTGTTCTAATTCTTTTTGCAATTCTTCGTTATTGATAGCATCAATCAATTTGTTGAGGTCGGGCTGACCTGCATCTACCCAAGCGGTGTACCAAAAATCTGCAACGGCTTTCACCGAAGCCCTGAGGCGTCTTTCTACTTGACCATTGAGTCTGTCGTGGTAGGCTTTGGAAAACTCTCGCGAGTAAGTGCGTATAGTAATGTTGTTACGTTCTTCAAAGACATATTTTTTGTCTTCGGGAAATTCTTTGGTTAGTTCTTTTTCGAATCGCAAGACAGAGTCCAAAGCGTTATGGGCGTTAATAACATAATCCCAAGCTCGCAGTTGCGTGTTTTTAATATATTCGGCTCTACCCACGAAAAGGTCATAATCTTGCGAAAAAAGTTCAGGTAAGCGAGATTCCCAAAAGCCATGTATGCCTACTTGCCCTGTTTTTTGTCCATTGTAATTTTCGGTAGTATGCAAAGGTACATTGCTATCAGCAATATAATGCCCCAAATCTGCACTCAAACGCAAAATTCTCTTGGCATCTCTTTGCTCAAAGGCTCGTGTGAGGTCGTGTTTCATTTTTTCAATGTGCCAAGGTACAATGCCATAAGCCCTCAAAGTATCTTCTGTGAAGCGTTCTACGGCTTGTTTCCAGTAGCGTGGCATTTTGAACACAGCACTATCATTGTAGTATTTGTCATACACGTCAATATCAATGAAATGTCTTTCAGCTTCACCTTCTACGGCATATCTACGAGCATCAGGATTGACAGCTTCTTCGGTAATGAAAGTAATGTAATGTTTGTAAAAACGTATCATTTCAGGGGGCAAACAAAAAACAGCTAAACGATTGATTTTTTTATGTCCGAAAAAGCCCCATTGTGGCGATTGCTTTTGCGTACTGGTAAGCAGTAGTGTTAAAACGGCAAAAAGCAAAAATTTTTGCAAAGTTTCCTTTTTCATACATTCAAGGACTTTTCAGAAAACAGATTTATTCTTCATTTTTATCCCAAAAATCCCATCCAAAAAAACTGATTTCAAAAATCACACCTGTTTGTTTGAATGGGTTGGTAGGTGTAGTAGTAATACCTCCTAAGCAAACTTGTATGCGGTTGGTAGGATTGAAGGAAATACCCAAGGAAGCAATAGAATTAGCAGTTTTTGAAAAAGTGGCATCGCTCATAAACGCCCAACGCTCACTGAACGGAATTTCAATGCCTGCGAAAAAGCCATAATTACTACCTTCACCTGTAAAAGCAGAGTTAGCTATGTATGCTCCAGCGTTAATGTGCCAGTCTTCTTGGAATTCAGATGCCAGCATAGTGTAAAAGGTATAAGCCCAATGCCAATGCCCTTCATTGATAAGATTTGTACCCATCTGCGTACCAATGTTAATTCGCAATTTCGGGTGAGGCAAGATAGGAATGCCTTTTTGCATATTGAAAAGCACCAAAGGAGTAATATTCTCTAACCCGATAGTATCTTCCACGGTTAAAAATGGAGTATTTTTTCGCCAAGAAAGGTCAGTATCTAGATTGAAACCAAGTTCCCAGTGGTGTCCGATACCATAATCAAAATCAAATTTGGTTTGAGCGGCATAAACATGCCAGAAATTAGCTTGTACTTGATAAAAATGTTTGCCTTTGTGTGTAATTTCTCCCGAAGGAATTGTAAAAAAAGTTTGTTGAGCTAATGTAGTAGCCACCATTCCCCACATACACACACAAATCAAACAACTTTTCATAAAGTTTCAGGATTGATATAACCACTTCAAAGCCTCTTCTTTGGTAGGGAAATTCTGAAAATCAAAGTTTTGCGTAGAGGTAGCAAAATGTTTGATACTTTTTTCCGAAGCCAAACGATTGAAAATGTCCTGCGACTCCACCCTTGCGGCACGCAAACGATAACCTAATTTTTGGGCGTGTTTTTCGGCAAGTGGTGCAAACTC
>JANWZC010000091.1 GCA_025054975.1 Raineya sp. | reverse complement strand
GGAAAAACTGACGCAAATAGCTATCGGTCATATCTTTGGGGTTAATTTCTTTGTAAGACTTGCACTGAATTAGGTGGGAGGCATCAAAGTTAGGGTCATCGGTTACATAGGGGAGTTGGTTAGGATTTTGGTCGTTCCATACCCAAATGAAATGGTCGGGATTGTAAGATTGTCCTTTTTCTTGGGTAGTAATAAAACGAGGATTGCTACCTACCATGACAAAGTAATTGTAACCATCTTCTTGCCCCGTTACAGACTGATATTTTACATCAACCACGTTGTACTTACCTTTGTACGTTTAACCTATACGCATGTAGGCATCTTGTTCGTTGAAATACACAAGGAAGGCTTTGTAAGTAATATTAGAAGCCTCAAAAACAATTTCGTACAAAGATTGTCCTTTGACATTGAAAAAGACGAAAAGAAAGAGAACTATTCCTATTCGCCGAAAAAGTTGTTTTTTCATTGCAGTATCAATTTTAGGGTCAATCTTCAAATACTTCCAAAATCATTTGATTTCGTTCATTGAGCGAGTCTGTTTTTTGGAGAATTTTGATAATCGTGGCTAATTCCTCTTCCGAAACGCGTTCTTTTTTATCCAACACATCTTCCAAAACCAAATCTAATACTTTTTTTGAAAACTTCAAAGAATTTTCAGGATTTCCGTATAAAGCTTTGATTTTCCATGGCTCATAGCTTACTTTGGCGGCGTTGAGCATGTTATCCATTAAAGCATTCTCCCATCCTTTGGACTTAACCAAAATTTTCAAGGCATTCAGAAATAAGTTTTCCAACAAATTCAAATTTTCCGCAATATATTTCGCTTCTCTTTTCAAAATACTAATTTGTAAATGCTCTTCTTGATGGGCTTTTTTCTCCAATTGTTCCAAGTAAAAATTCCTTTCAGCCCCATCAATTTTATTATCGGCAGAAAGTACCGCCAAAATAGGATAAAACCATACTAACTCACAAAAAGTCTCAAAATCAATCGGTTCTAAACGATTGAAATTGTATTCATCCCAAAGTGTTTTGAGTTCATCAAGTTGGCTCATTGCTGAAAAGATTAAAGTTGAGCATTTCAAAATTTGTAAAAATAATTCCTCTCCCAATTATTTTCCCAAAGCATAAGAAATCATAAGCAATATTCCTGCCACCCGCATTTTATCATCGCCAAAAGTTGGGTTGCTTGCCTCAAAAAAGTCTTGATACATACGAACTTCAAATTTAAGTGGGTTTTTAGCTGTTTTTACATAAGTTCCTAAACCGCCCATTACTCCAAAACTTACAGGCGAAAGTGTCAAAGGTCGTAAAATTTGAAAGTTCGGAGGAAGATTGAATTGATAATCAGGAGCTATGGCTATAACTGCATTTCCACCCAAATTCACGAAAGGACGCACTTTCTTGCCTCGTAAAAACTTAAACTCCGCATACAAGGGAATATTCAAACCACTATAAGCAATTTCAATTACACCATCTTCGGAAATGGCATTGCGGTACATATAGCTTACATCAGCCATCATGCTGAAATTATCGCTGTAATTGATACTCCCATACAAACCTGCTGTAAAGCTGATTTGCCAATTAAACAAAGCCAAACCATACAAAAAAGCATTGGCATCGGTAGCAAAACTCCTGAAAGCATATTCTTGTATGCCTCCTCCTGCCTTGACACCCCAACTCAAATTATCACGTTTTTTAGCTTTTTCAGGCTCGTAGTAGCGATAATAAGGCACTTTATCATCCACACAATGATTGTAATGCGAAACTAAATCCATCAAATAATCCTGACGATAAAGTTTGTTTTCGGCAGGCAAATAACGCTCTCGGCTGAAATTAGGGCAATCTGTAAAATGTTTTTCCACAAAATCATTTAAATTTTCTCGGCTCACTGCAAGATTTTTGCCGTCTTTGCTAATGAAAAAATCAGGATTGCCTTGCTCATCAACTCCTTTGTAAAGTTTTATTCTGCCATTGACTAAAATTTCCTGTAAAAGTAGTTGTTCGGTAGAGCCGTCTTTTTCCACCAATAAAGAAATATATTGATTACCAATAAAAAACGAACGAATTTGAGAAGGTTTTAGAATAATTTCGTCAGTGCTTTCAGGGGCAAGTTTGTAAGTAAGTTTGTAAGCATTAGTGTTGGCAAATGCTTTGCGTATATGCACGCGAAGCGTATCGCCATTCGCTAAAACAAGTAGGTCTTGGGCAAAATTTTCCAAAGAAAAAATCAGACAAACTAACAACCAAACAATTTGCTTCATAGCTTTTAAGGGGTTTAGAGTTCAAAACTATCACCTTTGCTCGGAATAACAGCTTGCGGATAACCATTTTGAGCCAAAAAATTTTTGAAATCTATCATGGATTGCTCTTCGCCGTGAATAAGAAAAATTTTTTGTAACTTTTGAGAGTCTTGGGTTTTCACGAAATCTAACAAATCTTTTTGGTCGCCATGCCCGCTGAATGTATCAATGGAACAAATATTAGCATACACAGGTAATTTTTTTTCACCGATTTCCAAAGTTTTATCTCCGTACAAGAGCTTATGTCCTAATGTACCTTCGGCAGCAAAACCTACCAACAAAATGGTAGCATACGGATTTTGAATATTTGCCCTGACGTGATGTTCAATTCTGCCACCTTGTACCATTCCCGAAGACGAAATAATAATGCAAGGCTCAGAATAATTAGAAATTTGTTTGCTGGTGCGTAAGTCTTCTACAAAAATGAGATTTTCAAAGTCAAAGAGACTTTTGTGTTCGGCATAAAAGGCTTGGGCTTCTGCGTTGAGCAAACTCAAATAATGTTCGTAAGTTTTGGTACTTTGGTGAGCCAAAGGACTATCAGAAAAAATCTTGATAGGAGGCAAACGTTTCTGAACGCTCAATTTATGCAAAGTATAAAGCAAAGCCTGTGTTCTGCCAACACTGAACGCTGGAATAATCAGCCTGCCTGGTATTTCTACACAAGTTTGTTGGATAATTTGAAAAAGTTCTTCTTCGGGGGGCAGATGCTGTTGGTGCAAGCGGTTGCCGTAAGTAGTTTCGCAAATGAGGTAATCGGCTTGGGGAGGGGTTTCGGGGTCGGGCAAGAGAGGATAATTTTTTCTACCTATATCACCCGAAAATAAAATTTTTTTCCAAATACCATTTTCACGTGCTTCTATAAAGACATTTGCCGCACCCAGCAAATGCCCCGTAGGAATAAGTGTTACGTAAATATCTTTCGTAATAGCAAAACGTCTATTGAATTGTAGCGGAAAAAAATGTTCATCGGTATCTTCTACGTGTTTGGGCAAAAACCACTCGGATTGAGGTAGATTTGAACCATATTGAATGCTTTTTTTGTGATTTTTCTTGATTTTTTTTTGATACAGGGTTGCTGAGTCGTGTAAAAGCAGATAGGTAAGTTTTTGCGTTGCCGAAGTAGCAATAATTTGTCCTTCAAAACCTTCACGGACAAGGTTAGGTAAATTACCTGAATGGTCTATATGAGCATGCGTAAGTACAACTGCATTGATAAGTGAAGGCTCAAAGGGGAAGAGACTTTGATAGTATTGACTTTCAGTAGAAGCCTCTTTGGGTTTTTCAAAATCTAGCCCACAATCTATGAGCAATTTATAGTCATCTATTTCCAGCAAGTACATACTACCCGTAACTTGCTTGGTTGCCCCCCAAAAAGTAAGTTTCATTTTCGCTGAAAACAAAAGGTTTAATCAAACAAAATCGCAAGCAAAGAAAATTTGCTGAATTTTGCAAAGAGAAAAAAGTAATTTTAGTATTTGCAGTCAAATCTAAAAAATTTCATTGCAAAGTCTGATTGTAAAGCACTTGCAAGAGGGTTTGTCCCACTGCTTTGAGCGTATTTTTATCAATGATTTGCAAATTATCTGCCTGCGTATGATGATGAGCAGGGAAAGAATTTTCATAGTTGATAATATCAATCATAGGGATTTTACCATCGCGATTGACGTAGAAGTGGTCGTCCATGATGCCTCCACCCCCTTGCGAGGGCATTCTTTGATTGATAAAATAATTGGCAAAACCTAATCTTTGAGCTGTTTGCCATACCTCTTGTACAATACTTTCAGCATATTGCAAGGAAAAAGGTTCATGATAAAATTTTGCTCCTTTGGCTCCTACCATATCTAACAAAATACCAAAATAAGCCGAATAATTAGGCTGATGTTTATTTTTTGACCAATACTGCGAACCCAAACACCAAGTAGCGTTACTATGGTCTTCTTCTTTGTAATTTTCGGGAGTGCCATCATCTTCCAAGTCAAAGAAAATAACATCAATGCCTACTTGGGGTTTTTCGGGTGCATTTTGAATGGTACGCAAAATTTCTAAAATGACAGCTACACCACTGGCACCGTCATCGGCTCCGTCTATGGGCTTTTTATGGAGTGTAGTATCTTTTTCTTTGTCTGAAAAGCGTCTGCTATCCCAATGAGCCGCTAATAAAATCCGTTTGGTAGCTTGCGGATTGATACTGCCAATGATATTTTTGCCATTCCAAGTTTTTTTGTCAAAGGAAGTTGCCTGAAACTCTTGGATTTGGGTACTTGCCCCGAGCCTTTGCAAAGTCTGTACTAAATAATCAGCACACTTGCGGTGAGCCTCTGAATTTGGTATGCGAGGACCAAAACTTACTTGTCTTTCCACAAAAGCAAAAGCACTATCTGCATTAAATTCAGGGGCTTTTATCAAAGGTTTAGTGTTTTGGGGAGACGTTGTGCTATTTTCGGTATTATCTTGCTTGGGAGGGTTTTCAGGATTGTTGCAAGAGCAAGCCAAACTTACAAGAATGAAAAAACAAATAATTCTTTTTGCGAGCATATCTATTGTTGTTTCAAAACAAAAAAGAAACCTTGCAGGTTTCCAAACCTACAAGGTTTAACAAATTACAGACTCTAATCTCTCAAATCTACTTCATTCACGTTGGGATATTTACGTTTATCAAAGTTGAAGTAATCATCACCCACCTGCACATCATAGGCGATGTTATTGATGATGTATTTGGAACGATTTTGATTTTTTTCAAAAATTTCCCAACTTTTTATGCTACGTGTTTTCTTATTCACCACCAAACGAATTTTGAATACTTTTTTGCTTCTATCGGTGGGTTGGAGGTCTATTTCTTCATAGACTTTGCCATTTTCCGAAAACTCACGAATGAAAATGTATTTATAGTCTTTTTTGTAGAGTTTGATAACTTTTTCAGGCGTAATGAAAGAATCATCATCGGGGGTATAGTCAGAAATACTTACTTCGTTAGCATCTTTGAGATAAGTCCAAACGGTTTTGCCGTTGTTGTAGATTTCTTGATTGGCAAGTTTGAGTTTGAACTTATTTTTTTTCATTACGAAAGTGCCTTTGGCTTCATCTTTGGTTTTATTAACTTCGTTGCGAAATTCATAGGTAAAGTCTGCTTGCAGGCTTTTAGCAGAAGTGAATTTATTTTCTACTTCTGAAAGAATTTGCCTTGCTTTATCTTCGGGAGGAGTGAGAGGTCTATTTTGAGCCATTAGACCGCTGCACAAGCCCAAAAATCCTATAAGTGCAAAAATTTGTTTCATGGCTTTTAGTGTTAAAAAAATTTTTTCAAATTTATCATTCAAATAGACACTTATCAAGTGAAAAAGTTTAACGAAACTTACTTGAATACTATACCTACTTTACGTAATTGAGCTTTTATGAAGTTTTTTATTTTTTCTTTGGTGTTGGTAGCGATTTTTTTAGTAAGTGTATCATCGGGGCGTGGCTTGAATACAGTGTCGTGATAGCTTACAGCATCTTCTCTTTCATTGGTGTAGAAGTAAGTATAGATAGATTTACGCGTCATTCCTTTGGGTACATTGATTTTACTATAACCGTGATAAGAAATCTCGTTAGTTTCAAAAATTACGGCTCTATTGAAAATAGGAGCAACTTTCTTTTCGCAGGCAGTCATAGTAGCATTCCACATTTCCAAATCACCGCCGTATTCGGGTTTCCAGTCTTTGTTCATGTAAATGAGCAGATTAAGCCTGCGATGTACATTGCGAGAAGGGTGAATGTTGAAATCAATGTGAATATCCAAGAAACTTCCATTTTTGCCTTCATGCAAGCCACAACCCAAGTGGTCGTTGGTAATGAATACATCTGCAATGCCTGTAACTTGTGAAACCCACTGGGCAAATTCAGAACTCATCAAGGCAATGCGAATTTCGTTGAAAGCAGGATGAAAATCATCAAAATTGGCTCCCTCTGACTTATTTTCATTGATTCCGTCATAGTGTTTGGCTAACTTTTCAGTGGGCGGAAAGTTATCGTGCAATAAATCAGCGAAGTCTTTTTGTAAAAAATTATCCATTACCAAATGCCTGTAAGGTTTGGCATTTTGAAAATTTTGTCGCAGTTGAGCAATTTTTTCGGCAGAAAAATATTCACTATTGAAATACTCCAAAGCCTTTGCGAAGGTAGTTTGCATATCAAAATCAAAATTTTTTACAAAGATAAACGTTTTTTACAGAAAAAACATACAAAAAAGTTGTGAAAAATATGAAATGCTTTATCTTTGCTTTTGATGTGTGCTTATTTTAGTTTGTGTTTCGTATGAAAAAATATAAATTTGTTAAGGAATATGAACTGAAAGCCTCTGTCAAAATGCTTTATCCGTATTTTTCTACGGCAGTGGGCTTGCAAGAATGGTTTGCCGATGAAGTTCAAAATATAGACTCACATACTTTTCGCTTTCATTGGGATAATGAAGACCATATCGGCACAATTACCTCACAGAGAATTGGTAAATCTATTAAATTTGAATTTGATAAAGATAAAAACCCACAAAATCCTTCCTACATAGAATTTCGCCTTGACCATAACGACCTTACCAATTCCACTTTTGTTCGCATTACAGATTACTCTAATGAAACCGATGAAGAAGAACTTAATGAACTTTGGGATGGACTCATCCATAAACTTAAAGAGATTGTAGGCGGGTAGTTGCTTCAAAATTGCATTTTTTTGAATTCCCCCTACTTACTTGTTTTTCAAATTTTGTACTTGATTTTCAAGTTCTTATCAGAGACACTCCAAACAAATCTTTTTGTACGAGTAGTTTATTATACTACAGGAGTTACGCACCCAAAACTTACGTAATATTTTTTATGTTGTTGGTAAAAAGAGAAGGTATATGCGAACGTTGCGAAGGGAAAAGCACTGCATTGTGCCATATTGAGCTATACAGCAATTATTTGCTTAATGTGTCATTCGAAGAGGCTGTACCAAATTATCCAAAAGTATGCAGGCACTCTTACACAATGCACTACTCAACTTTTTAGTCAGAGAGTCCTACACTCCTTTTGACTTGTTTTCTTTGAGTAAGCTCTCGCTAATCTTATCAGGAAGGACATTGAGTTGTGATGATAGTTTTCTAGGAGAAACCTTATGGTGATGCCAGCAAGAGCGAACTTATCGGGTTTCATTACTCAAGCAAACACCGCAAGGTAGTGAAGGGATATGTTTGGTTATGCTATTTTACACGGATATTTGAGGTCATCGTTTGCCGGTAAATTATCGCATTTATCAACAGTTAAAGAAGGCATTTTAAGAATTTCAAATGGCTCATAAAAACCATTGGAATATTATCGTGCTAGCAATATTCAGAACTTTTTGGTCAGAAGAACCAACGCCGTAAAAAATCATATCTTTGCCGCTTTAAGGGCTTTTATTCTTTTGGAAGAAAAGGTTATCAACCAAGTAATTGCTAATTGGTATCAATTTAGAGAAAATCTACCAAATTGTTTTCTCAAGCAAAATCTTACGTAATTTTAAAGTGCGTAAGTCCTATTTTTTATCAAACTCTTAATTCTAAAAAATTTACTTTTTTGGCTACTGAATTAAACCGAAATCCAAGAAAAGCAATTTTTAATTTTGCTTTTGCTATTTTCAAAAAATTTGAAACATTTAACTTGTGCAAATAGTCTTGTAAAAAAACAGCAAGTTTTATGTATCAACTATATCGTAAGCAAGTTTTACCAATTTCTTTGGAAGAGGCTTGGGAGTTTTTTTCTTCACCCTTCAACTTGAAAAAAATCACCCCGCCTGATATGGGTTTTGAAGTAAAACTCATCAGCCCCGAACAAAAAATGTATGCAGGTATGATAATTGCCTATAAGGTACGTCCTTTGTTGGGTATTCCTGTGAACTGGGTAACGGAAATTACTCAGGTAAGAGAACCTTATTTTTTTGTTGATGAACAACGTTTTGGACCGTATAGTTTTTGGCATCACCAACATCATTTCCGAGAAGTTGCCGAAGGTGTAGAAATGGAAGATTTGGTGAGCTATAAAATTCCTTTGGGCATTTTGGGCAAATTTGCGAATTGGTTATTTGTTCGCAAACGTCTGGAATACATTTTTGATTATCGTTACAAGGTTCTGGAACAAATTTTCCCCAAAGCCATTGTTTTGCAATAATTCGTAGAGACGTAATGTCATTACGTCTCTACGACTACGTGGCAATATATGGAGAAATTTTATTACCCTCTACCGTGCATCATAGTTACCAATTTGCGAGAAATGATAAACAATACCAAACCTGCAAAAATGGCAAATCCACCGATAGCCGCAAAAATTTCCAAAGCCCCGAGTTTTTCTACATAACTGGCAATATATCCTCCTACAATTTGAGCCAAAAAAGGAGCTAAAAACCATACACCCATTAGCATAGAAGCTAATTTCACAGGTGCTAAACGTGTAACCATAGAAAGTCCTATGGGTGAAAGACACAATTCTCCAATAGTGTGAAAAAGATAAGTCATCACAAGCCACATCAAATTAGCTTTGATATTGGTATCTGCAAGGTTCCCGCCACGTTCCAACACTGCACCTACCATAAAAAAGAAACCAGCACCCAAAAGTACCATTCCCAAACTCATTTTTACGGGTATGCTCAAATCTTTGCCTTTTTTTGCCAAATTCAGCCATAGCAACGAAAAAACAGGTCCCAAAGCTACAATAAACAAAGGATTTACGGATTGAAACCACGAAGTAGGAATAACGAAACTACCTATTTGGCGGTTGATGTAGCTATCAGTGTAAAGCGTAAGCGAACTCCCTGCTTGTTCAAACCCTGCCCAAAAGAATACCGTAAAAGTAGTGAGCGTCAAGATAACTGCCATTCTGTCTCGTTCTTCTTTGGTTAGAGGTTGATTATGTAACTCTTGTTCTGCTTCGGTTTGCTGTTTGACACCTTTGCCAATATTTCCCAGTAATTTGGGTGCAAGTGTATTGAATACAATTTGTCCAATCAGCATACCTATACCTGCCGCTAAGAATCCATATTCAAAAGCATAACGTTCAATAATTATCTTACCATCTACTACTTTTTTCACGGCAAACAAATCTTCTGCAAAATAACCGCATACCAAAGGTGCAAAAAACGCTCCTAAATTGATTCCCATGTAAAAAATCGTAAAAGCACTATCTCGGCGAGGGTCTCCTTGGGGGTACAATGCTCCTACAATCGTTGAAATATTAGGTTTGAAAAAACCATTTCCAATAATTAGCAAAGCCAAACCTAACCAAGTAGCCCAAATACCCAAATTAGGCGTAGAAGCTAAGCTGAATTGCCCCAACATCATAGTGATACCCCCTATTAAGATAGCTTTTCTTTGCCCAATGAACTTATCGGCAATGTAACCTCCAACAATAGGCGTAAGATATACTAATCCCGTAAACCACCCATAAATAATCGAAGCGTCTTCTTTGGCAAAACCCAAACCACCTTCAATGGCGGTTTTAGACAAATACAACGTGAGTATGCCTCGCATACCATAATAACTGAAACGTTCCCACATTTCAGTGAAAAAAAGCAAATACAAACCAGGTGGATGTGCATTCTGAGTAGTAGTTGTTTCTTGCATACGTTTCCTGAAATTATTTGAACCTTTTTAAGACTTCAAAATACAAGGAAAAAATATTTTATTCCAAAAAAAATTTGCAAAAATTTGCATAAAAATAAACTTTTAGCATAAACGTGTGTTTTTATACCAAATTCTTGCTCTTACGAATTTTTATTTTTTGCTTATGATAACCATTGTAGTAGGCACCAATCGCAATGACGCTACCTCTGAAATTATTGCACAACATTACTATAATATTCTACAAAGCAAGCAAGTTGATAGTGAGATTGTTTATCTTAAAGACTTACCCCAAGATTTTGTAGTTTCAGCATTGTACGAAAATGAAGGTAAAAATCCTGTTTTTAATGCTATTCGCGAAAAAGTATTGAATGCTGAAAAAATCATTTTCATTGTTCCCGAATACAATGGTTCTTTTCCAGGCGTTTTGAAGGCTTTCATTGACGGCATGCCTTATCCGAATGCGTTTATGGATAAAAAAATTGCTTTGGTAGGGCTTTCTGCGGGCATACAAGGAGGAGCATTAGCACTTAGTCATTTAAGCGATATTTTTTCGTATCTCAATGCTCATGTCTTGGGTTACAAAGTCAAACTCATTCAAATTGAAAAAAATATGCAAAATGAACAAATAACCAATAAGTTTTACCTTCAACTTATTGATAACCAAATTGAAAAGTTTATTTCTTTTTGAATAAATGCAATTCATAATACCAATGTTCAATACTCTGTACTCAATACTCTGTACTCTGTACTCTGTACTAACTACTCT
>JANWZC010000090.1 GCA_025054975.1 Raineya sp. | reverse complement strand
AGCAGAGGCAATGCTACAAATTGCGTTCATATCGTTTATTATCAATTATCTATAATCGCAAAACATTATCTTAAGTTGAACGAGTAATAAACACAAGAGAGCAAACCTATTGTAGATTTGCCCTCTTGCCGAGTAATAGCGAAGTTATACGCGAAGCGTACCTTTTTTGGCAGCTTCCTTGATAACTGCATCAATGCCCTTTTTATTGATAGTACGGAGAACTTTGGCGGTAACTTTCAAAGTAATCCATTCACCGAGTTCAGGAGAATAAAATTTTTTGGTTTGAAGATTGATGTCAAATCTTCTTTTAGTTTTATTGTTTGCGTGAGAAACATTATTTCCTACTCGGGGGCGTTTTCCTGTAAGTTGGCAAACTCTTGACATAATCATTTCATTTTTAGGAACGCAAAGGTAAAATAACTTTCGCTTTTATCCAAAGAAATTTTACAAAATTTTAATCTCTATAAAAATTGAGAATTAAAATCAAGTCTTCGGCTTCATTAGTGATTTTGCGTAGATTATCAAAGGCTTTATCATCTCCTTTGATGTAAGAAACATTTTCTACTTTGGCGTTCCAGTTACTTACAATCATTTGCCAAAGTTCAGGGGCTTCTCGGGGAATAGACAGAAAAGCCTCTTGTACTTTCTGCCGAAATCCTGCATCTAATTCTTTCAAAATAGCCACAGGTCCATGGGGAATTTCAGGAGAAATCCAAAGAATACGAAAATCCTCTTTTTTGAACTTGCCCGCATTGATTTGGTCTTGCAGATAACTATACGCACAAGCCCCTACGGCATTAGGAGTTTTTTGAATATATTCAGCAACATTGGCATGCGTACCTTTGAAAGTTACATCCTTGAAAATAGTTTCTGCATCAATTTTTTGAGAGTTCAGATACAAACGAGGTACCAAATGCCCCGAAGTAGAAGCAGGATTGACAAAAGCCATTTCTAACTTACTTCCCATTTTTTTGAGGTCTGCAAGGGTTTTAACAGGCGATTTTGCATTGACAAGCAGACAACTATTATAGGTTTCTATTTTTTGATTTTTATCTCCACGAATGGCAATGACATCCACTTTGCCGTTCAAAGAAGCCATTACATAGCCAAAAGGATTAACATCAATCACATGAATTTTCCCACTATCTACTTTGTCAAGCATTTCAAAGACATTTTTGGGGTAAAAAACTTTCACGGGCATTTGCAATTTTTTTTGTAAATACTCTTGCAAAGGTTTATCAATTTGCACTCCTTGTTTATCCATTTTGGTATGCCCAATGGCTACAATCAATTCTTTGGGGATATTTTGGCTGATAGCCAAACTACAGCAACACCATATCCAAAAAATGAAAAGTTTTTTCATAAAAATTCAGATTAGGTCTGCAAATTTAAGAAAATACCTACAAGAAAACTCCCAAACAAGATTTTCTGTTTTGAGGTAATAGTAGTTTAGATGTAAGTAGTGGGTAAAAAATGCTTTTTTCACCATTTCTTGAACATAAAAAACACAGCAAGTACAATAAAGCAAAAAGCTACAAGATAATTCCAACGAATACCCTCTTTGAGGTAAAAAATAGAAAAACCTGCAAAAACTACAAGTGTAATAACTTCTTGTAAAATTTTGAGTTGTGCGGCAGAGAAATATTGATGTCCATATCGATTGGCAGGTACTTGCAGGCAATACTCTATAAATGCAATTCCCCAACTCACTAAAATAACTTTCCAAAGAGCTGTTTCTTTGAATTTCAAATGCCCATACCAAGCGAAAGTCATAAAAATATTGGAAAGCAAAAGCAAAATAATAGTTCGGAGCATTGTGATTAAATTTAGAAGTGGGATATTGAAAAATTTGAAGTTTTATGATTTGAAAAATTCATGCTAAACGCTCAAATTTCAAACTTTAATATTTCAATATCCAAGCCTCTACCCCCAGAACACTCTTAATCTCTTCTAATTTGCTATCTGCTTCGGAGCGAGAAGCATACCCACCTACAGCCACACGATAGAGATTTTTAGCATCAAAGGGAGGGATAACTTTTACGTTGTCTAAACCTAATTTTTTAGTTTCACGAGCTTTTTTGTATGCATTAGCTTGATTGCTAAATCCCGCAATAACAATATAAAAATGATTTTTACGAGCATCTACTAAAATACCATCACCTTGCGACTTGCTTTCCTGAACCTGCTTGATTTCGGTATTTGTTTTCGTTTCGGTTTCTTGTTTGCTTACAGGGGTTTGGGTATTATTACTTTCTGCAATAGGTTTATTTTCAGAAGTTTTTTCCGTGTTGGTACTGTTGGTTGGAGTGGTTTCTTGTGAATTATTATTTTCGGTAGTATTTTGGTCTTTGGGTGTTTCTTGATTGTTTTGCTGTGAGATGTTTTCAGTATTTTGATTTTCAGCAATGGTATTTTCTTCTTTTTTGATTTCCTCTTTTTTGGGTTCGTCTTTCTTTTTGCTCAAAAGTTTGTTGAATGGGTTCAAACTGCTATCTATGGCAACAACATAAATTACTGCTATTACCACCAAAGTTAGTGAGCTAATAGCGGCAATTGTTCCCCAAGCGGTTTTTGTTTCCTCTTTGGGAGGGGCTTGAACTTTCCTACTTGTACTTTGAGGAGAAGGCTGTGTTTTTGAAGGATTTTCTCTATTTTCTACGAGTTTAGCGTAAATTTCAGGCAAACCGAAACTATCGTTGAGAATATTGACCTGCTTATTTTGTTTGAACTCAATTTCATCATTCATTAAAACTAATTCGCCCAAATCCGCCAAAGGAACACGTTTTTCAATATTCAAATTCTTTTTTAGATTATCTACGAAATTACGAACTTGCTCTTTGGCTTCCTCAACGGGAATACTTTCCTTTTGTGAAATGTAATGCTCCAAAACCAAATTAGAACTTTTGGTTTTAGTGTGGAAATTGATATTTTTGTTAGGCGGTGAGAATAAATGCGTAACAGGATGAATTTCAGCACTTGCGTAAGAGGTCTGAAAAGTACCTAAATCCTGCAAAATAACTTCTTCATTTTCCTGTAATACTTCTCGCAAATACGTTTCAATTTTCATAAGGAAACAGTTTTTCAAACTGCTATATTACGAATTATCTGAATAATTAGCAAAAAATTTGCTTTTTTTGCAAAAGTTTTACTCCATTTTTACTGATAATTCAATAAGGGATTTAACCATTTTTCTGCTTCTTCAATGCTGATGTGTTTGCGTTCAGCGTAATTCAGCACTTGGTCTTTGCTGATTTTGCCCAAACCAAAATAACGACTCTCGGGGTGAGCAAAATACATTCCACAAACTGCCGCCGCAGGATACATCGCAAAACTTTCTGTAAGTTGTACTCCTATTTTTTCAGTGGCTTGTAAGAGTTCAAAAATAGTAGCTTTTTCAGTGTGGTCGGGGCAGGCAGGATAGCCCGGTGCAGGACGAATACCTACGTATTTTTCCTTGATAAGTTCTTCGTTGGTAAAATTTTCATCAGGAGAATAGCCCCAGAACTCTTTCCGCACACGCTCGTGCATAAGTTCGGCAAATGCCTCAGCGAGCCTATCTGCAAGAGCCTTTGCCATGATGCTATTGTAGTCATCGTGGTCTTTTTCGTACTTTTCCACTAATTTTTCAAGTCCTATGCCCGCCGTAACAACAAAAAAACCTATGTAATCCACTTTGCCCGTTTCTTGTGGAGCAATGAAATCAGCCAAAGCAAAATTAGGTAATCCCTCTGATTTTTGGTTTTGCTGTCGAAGGGTGTGGATACAACAAACCTCACCCCCTAACCCCTTCTCCAAAGAAGAGGCGGAAAAAGCCTCAACAAGTTGTAGCTGTTTTTTCAGCACCAAAGGTTTTTTGCTAACTTCATAAGTTTTGTGGTGGTGCCCGTTGTGTTTGGTACAAGGAGTGGTGATTTCAATTTCCTCAAAATCATACAAAAGAATATCGTCATCATCAATAGTATTGCAAGGATAAAAACCAATTACTGCGTTGGCTTGCAAAGATTTGTTCTTGATAATTTCAGCAAGCATTTTTTGAGCATCGGCGTAAAGTTTGCGAGCCTCTGCACCCACAATTTCATCATCAAGAATTTGTGGGAATTTGCCTGCCAGTTCCCAAGTCTGGAAAAAGGGTGTCCAATCTATGTATTTAGCAATTTCAGCTAAATCGTAATTGATGAAATATTTGTTGCCCAAAAATTTCGGTTTGTGAACTTGTATTTTTTCCCAATCTATTTTGAACTTGTTTTTACGTGCTTCGGCAAGCGAAATGTAATTTTTATCTTGCTTGCGATTAAGAAAATCCTCACGAATTTTATCATATTCTTGTTTGATTTCAGCGATTAGGCTTTCTTTTTCACCTGGTTGTTTGGAAAGCAGTCTGCTTGCCACAGGCACACTACGGCTCGCATCTAATACGTGAATCACTGGTCCTGAGTAATTGGGAGCAATTTTTACAGCTGTATGGGCTTTGGAAGTAGTTGCTCCGCCAATAAGCAAAGGAATTTTGAAACCCTCACGTTCCATTTCTTTGGCAACGCCTACCATTTCATCAAGACTTGGAGTAATCAAGCCCGAAAGACCAATAATATCCACTTGGTGTTTTTTGGCTTCTTCCAGAATTTTCTGCGTTGGCACCATTACGCCCAAATCAATGATTTCAAAGCCGTTGCAAGCTAAAACTACTCCTACAATATTTTTGCCAATGTCATGCACATCTCCTTTCACGGTGGCAAGCAAAATTTTACCGCTTGAAGAATTTGCAGAAGAATTGGCAGAAGTTTGGGTGCTTTGAGGATTCTCCAAATGCTCCCCTCCTTTTAAGGAGGGGTTGGGGGAGGTCAAAGAATTTTGGAACCAACCAAATTGAGATTTAATTGTTTCTAACACACCTTCTAAATCCTCAAAAATCCTCTTATTTTCAAAGTGTAATACCTTTATTCCCAGCTCAGTTAGTTTGGTATCTCTGTACAAATCATATTCTTGCCCCGAAGGTGAGAAATGCCCTTCACCATCTAATTCAATAGCTAATCTTTCTTGAGGGCAGTAAAAATCAAGAATAAAATGCTCTATGCTATGTTGCCTTCTAAACTTTCTGCCCTCCAACTGCTTTCTTTGTAATGCTTTCCAAAGAAATTTTTCGGCTGAAGTAGCATTTTTTCTCAAATTTTTTCTCTTTTCTTCCAACTCCTTCAAATTAGATATTCCGTTGGTTAGAAAAGTTTTAACCTCCCCCTGCCCCTCCTTAGAAGGAGGGGAGAATTCTGCAGAAAATTCTAAATTTTCTGATGCTTTTTGAGTAGAGGCAGACATATAAGGCAACAAATAAGCAACAGCTTTTTTCATTACCCTTGCCGATTTTACCACTTGTGGCAAAAACATTTTTCCCTCACCAAACAAATCCCCTACGATGTTCATGCCGTCCATGAGCGGACCCTCAATAATTTGCAAAGGGTGGGGATATTTCTGCCGAGCCTCTTCAACATCTATTTCAATGAAATCCGCAATGCCCTTGATGAGAGCATGAGCCAAACGTTTTTCTACAGGTTCGTTTCGCCAAGCTAAATCTACTTCTTGTGTTTTGCCTGCTTTATCTTTGATTTTTTCGGCAAAAGCTACTAAACGTTCTGTGGCATCAGGTCGTCTGTTCCAAAGTACGTCTTCTACAAGTTCTAATAAATCTTTGGGTATTTCTTCATAGACGGCTAATTGCCCCGCATTGACAATACCCATATCCATACCCGCCTGAATCGCCCTATACAAAAATGCTGAGTGCATTGCCTCACGCACTACATCATTACCTCTGAAACTAAACGAAATGTTACTCACACCACCCGACACTTTGGCATAAGGTAGATTTTTCTTAATCCACTCGGTAGCACGTACAAAATCTACGGCATAATTGTTATGCTCTTCAATGCCTGTGGCAACGGTAAGAATATTGGGGTCAAAAATGATGTCTTCGGGTGGGAAACCCACTTTTTCAGTAAGAATTTTGTAGGCTCTTTCGCAAATCTGAATACGTCTTTCATAAGTATCGGCTTGTCCTTGTTCATCAAAAGCCATAACAATTACCGCCGCACCATACTTGCGAATGAGTTTAGCTTTCTTGATAAAATCTTCTTCCCCTTCTTTGAGCGAAATAGAATTGACTACTGCCTTGCCTTGTACGCATTTCAATCCTGCTTCAATCACACTCCATTTGGAGCTATCAATCATGATGGGCAAGCGAGCAATATCAGGTTCGGAGGCTATCAGGTTCAGAAAAGTAACCATAGCTTTTTCTGAATCCAACATTCCCTCGTCCATATTGACATCAATCATTTGAGCCCCACCTTCTACTTGGTTGCGAGCTACTGCCAAAGCCTCTTCATATTTTTCCTCCTTAATGAGCCGAGCAAAAACTCTTGAACCTGTAACATTGGTACGCTCTCCTACATTGATAAAACGAATTTCTTTGGTAGCTCTCAAAGGCTCTAAACCCGAATAAGTAGAAATTCGCTCCAAAACAGGCAAAGGACGTGGTTTATATTTTTGAGCCAACTCGGCAATCTTTTGAATATGTGCAGGCGTTGTGCCACAACAGCCACCAATGATATTCACCAAGCCATCCTTCAAAAAACCTTCTACAATTTGAGCCATTTCGTCTGCACTTTGGTCGTATTCGCCAAAGGCATTGGGCAAGCCTGCGTTGGGGTGTGCAGAAGTGTAAAAAGGAGCTTTCCGAGCAAGTTCTTCTGAATAAGGACGCAATAAATCCGCTCCCAAAGCACAATTAAAGCCTATGGAAAGCAAAGGTACATGCGAAACTGAAATCAAAAAAGCATCAGCAGTTTGCCCTGAAAGAGTACGCCCCGAAGCATCGGTAATAGTCCCTGAAACCATAATAGGCAAACGCTTCCCTGTTTGCTCAAAATAAGTTTCAATAGCAAAAAGAGCGGCTTTGGCATTGAGCGTATCAAAAATAGTTTCAATGAGCAAAATATCTACTCCACCATCTATTAAGCCTCGTATTTGTTCGGTGTAGGCTTCTACGAGTTCGTCAAAAGTGATAGCTCGGTAACCTGGATTATTGACATCAGGCGAAAGTGAAGCTGTTTTGTTGGTGGGACCAATTGAACCCGCTACAAAACGAGGTTTAGCAGGATTTTTTTTTGTAAATTCTTGGCAAATTTCTTTGGCTATCTTGGCAGACTGAAAATTTAGTTCATATACCAATTCTTCCATGTAGTAATCTGCCATAGAAATTCTTGTGCTGTTGAAGGTATTCGTTTCTATGATGTCAGCACCTGCTTCTAAATATTTTCGGTGAATTTCCTGAATAATATGGGGCTGGGTGAGCGAAAGTAAGTCGTTATTGCCTTTGAGGTCGTGAGGGAAATCTTTGAAACGCTCGCCTCGGTAATCGGCTTCGGTGAGTTTATATTGTTGAATCATCGTTCCCATTGCCCCATCAAGGACAAGGATGCGTTCTTTAAGAATTTCGTAAATATTCGGGCTGGTCATTGGAGTAAATGATTTTTCTAATTTGTGTGGAATTTATCTTTTTGCCGTTTTGCAAGATTATTTTTGATTTAATGGTAAATTCCTTCAAATTCACCTTCACGATTTCAGAGCATATAGTCGTGATAATTATTTTGCTAGATTTTTATTTTTTGAAATTGAAAAACTCAAAAATCAACATTATCCACAAAAAACAGGCAGACAAGCAAAGTGTAGGCAAAATAGAATGGCTTACACTTATCTCTCCCAAACCAGCATTTAATTTGGTTGGGCGGGAATTGGCACCATTTTCCTTTGGCAAGGAGAGGTTGCCAAGCCTTCACAGACCCCGTGTCTCCGGCTTTCTGGATAAGTTTGCTGCAAAATTACAAATTTTCAAAGGAAAACCAAATAGAAAGGAACTATTTTTTTCTTTGCAATTTGCCCTGCGAAACGCCTGTCCAATTACAAAGTTTGAATAACATTCTTGCTCCAACGTTTGCGTCCCATTCGTTATTTTCTACATCACCGCAAGCAACTTCTACCAAATCAAAACCTATGATTTTTTTTCCTGCTTCTGTAAGTTTTTTAAGCAGAAACACAATCTCGTTAAACTCAAAGCCACCTGCCACAGGAGTACCTGTATTTGGGCAAAGTTTGGGGTCTAAGCCGTCTATATCAAAACTGATGTAGATATTTTCAGGCAACTCTCGGATAATTTCTTCACAAATATTTGCCCAAGTTTTGCCGTTGTAGAGAGCCTCTTTGATGTTTTGGTCAAAAAAAGTACAAATTCTTTGTGGATTTTGCTTGATGATTTGCATTTCCGCTTCGCAAAAGTCGCGAATACCTATTTGCACGAGTTTGCTAATTTGCGGAATTTTAAGAGCATTATACATTATAGAAGCATGCGAAAATTCAAAATCTTCGTAGGCAACGCGTAAATCGGCATGGGCATCAATTTGCAAAATGCCAAAACTCTCATATTTTTCTGCCAAAGCCTGCAATAGTCCGAGTGGAGTACTATGGTCGCCCCCCAAAAGAGCTACAATTTTTCCCTGATTGAGCCAATGGGTAGCAGTTGCTTTCACCCATTGGTTGAGCTTTTTACATTCTTGATTGATGACTTCGGGAATTTCATGCAAATAAGCCACTTCTTCGTCTGCTTCTTCGGGTTTGCCTTCCTCTAACCAGTCAATATAAGTTTCAGCCTCTTCGCGTAATGTTTCGCTCAAATCTAACCATTTTTGCGGAAAAGGAAGCATAGCCACTCCTAAATGCCAAGCGTTTTCAATATCTGCATCGTACAAATCTACTTGGGCAGAGGCATACAAGATTTCCTCAGGAGCATATGCCGTACCTGCTCCATACGAAACCGTAACCTCCCAAGGTACAGGAATAATTATCAAATCGGCAGTATTTTCATCAAAAGGCAAGCCAAAAAGTTTGCCTAAAACCCCTACATCATTCGGATTGATTTGTGCAATAAGTTCTTGTTTAGTCATTCTTTTTGTTTTTTTGGTAAAAAGTTACTTTTTCACAAAGGTAAAACCACGTCCTTCGGAAGTTTCCTCAAAATCTATTTGCACTCCTACCAAATATAAAAAATGCTTTTTGTCAATTAGAATTTGTATGCCTTCCAGTTCGTAAATTTCGTCAGTAGATTTAGGTTTATCAAAGCCTATCATAAAAGACGCCCCACAGCCACCACCACGTACGCCTATGCGTAAAGAATATTCCGCAGGAATACCTTTGTTTTCCTTGATATTTTTGATTTCTTGCAAGGCAAGCGGTGTGATTTCCACAGGCAGCATGTTAGTACAGGGTATTGAGTACAAAGTATTGAGTATTGTTGAGTAAAAAAATTTTGCCGCAATATACGAATTTGCAATAAATAAATTTTAGTAGGGCAGTGAAATTTTACCCATGCACACGCAAGGGTTTTGCCCAATCGCTACTCTACTTCCTGTGATAGTTTCGTTTGCAAGCAAAGCAAATAAAACCGCTTCTTTGGCATCGGCGGGAATACCCAAAACATCAAAATTTTGTACAGAATAATATTCTTGCAAAATTTTCAGCAGAAATTTATTTTTCGCACCGCCACCACTTACGTAAATTCGTAAATCTTTCAGGTGAATAGCCTGTAATCCTTTCAAAATGCCTTGTGCTGTAAAATGCGTGAGCGTACAAAGTAAATCCGAAGGAGAAATCTGTAACTTGTATTTTTGCAAAATCTCCTCTACCCAAATGTAGTTAAAAGTTTCTTGTCCTGTACTTTTCGGAAAAGGACGCCCAAAGAAAGGATTTTCCAAAAGTTTTTCTAACAAAAAATCATTACAAGTGCCTGATTGAGCAATTTCGCCATTTTCATCATAAGGTTTTTGGAAAAATTTTTGAGTAAAGTAATCTAAAAATGTGTTACCTACTCCCGTATCGGTAGCCCAAACTTCTTGCGGATTGCAGGTTGCAGGCAAAAAAGTAAAATTTGCAATGCCTCCAATGTTAAGCAAAATGCGGTTTTCACCTGCTTTCTTGAAAAGTAGAAAGTCGCCATAGATAGCAAGTGGAGCTCCTTCGCCACCTGCGGCAATGTGTTTTTGCCGAAAATCGCTGATAGTTACAATGCCCGTATGATAAGCAATTTGGTCGGCATCGGCAATTTGTAAAGTAGCATTGCTGTACAAAGATTTTTGATGTAAATGCTTGGGTGCATGAAAAATAGTTTGTCCGTGAGAGGCAATTAAATCAATTTCTCGGTTTGAAAGATGATTTTTTTGCAAAAACTCTTTGACAAATTCAGCATACAATTTGCCTAAAAAATTATGCAAAAGTGTAACTTGTTCTAAATCGGTATTTTTTTTGGCAAAAACTTTTTGTATTTCGGAGCGAGTTTGTTCGGAATAAGGAATGGTCTCAAAGGCTAAAAGTTCTACTTGGGTTTGCAAACCAGCCCCATTGAACTTGCACAGAGCAATATCTAAGCCGTCTAATGATGTACCCGACATCAAGCCAAGTATTTTGCGTTCTGTTTTATGGGCGATTTGATAGAGTTGTTGAAGCATTTTTGGATAGTATGTAAAAGTGATGAAAACTTACATCCTTTTTTGAGTTTTTTTCATTTTTTTACAAAAATTTTTATCAAAAACAATGAATACAAAATTTTCTTTGGCAAAATCTTACATTATCGGTTACTTTTGTTAAGCTAATGAGAATAGA
>JANWZC010000008.1:6538-26932 GCA_025054975.1 Raineya sp. | reverse complement strand
TCTATCTTTACACCATAAATTTCTTGGGCTTTTTGAATGTAGAAAGCGTCTTGGGTGAAGTTTTTTTCATTTGTACAAACACTGAAAGCAGGTAAATGATAGCCTAATTTTTGCGACAAAGCTAGTAGCAAAGTAGAATCTACGCCTCCGCTCAAAAGTAAAGCAGGATTAAAAGCTCCTTGAATTTGCTTGATAATGCTATTTTCTAAAAACTTTTGAGTTTGTTCTACAAGATACTGCTTATGATTTTTTTCAATTACGTAAGTTTGACGAGGCTTATAGGGATACTGCAAGGTTTTATTTTGTGCAAGATAATGCACTTGTAATGCAGTAGGGTGCGTATAGATATTTTCAAAGAAAGTGTTGGGTGGCAAGGCAAATTTGTAGAGTAAATATTCAGTGATTGCTTCTTTGCGAATTTGAGGGTTTGCCAGACCACTTGCCCAAAAACTTTGCACTTCGGAAGTCAGGATTTGCAATTGGGAGTTTTGGTAGATGTAAAGAGGTTTTACCCCCCACTCGTCGCGTGCTGTAAGTAAAATTTTTTCCTGACAATCATAAAAAATGAAAGCAAAAATTCCGTCTAATTCCCCCCAAAAGGCATTATTTTCAAGGACTTTTTGCAAATAATTCCACAAGGTTTCTGTATCGGAGTGGCTTTGGTTAGTAAAGTTAAACTTTTTATCAATTTCCTTGAAATTGTAAATTTCACCATTGAAAATTAGCCAAAAGCGTTTTTTTTCGTCTGTAAAAGGCTGAAAAGCCGCTTGGTTGGTAGTATTGATTTGTAGAAGATTATGTCCAATAAAAATCTGAAAATCGTTGTTCGGTATAATTTTCCATTGATGAGCCTCTTTACCTCGGTGCAAAGTGCTTTGAAGCATATTTGTAATGCTTTTCTGTGTTACTTTGCCCGAAAAATCTATAATGCAATGAAGACCACACATTGAGAAAACGAAAAAATCATACTCATCTCAAAAAAGTCATTTTTAGAACTTTCTTGTAGTGCTTCGGCTTGTACCGATTGAGCTGCAATACGCCTACATCTAACAGAGAGGAATTCAATAACTGCTTCTTTTCAAGTAAGTACAATATTGACTAAGCGAATGTGGCAAAACGCTCTTCGTCGTAAATAGTTTGTAGAAAGGAAGACTCAAAAATCTTGAATCCTCCTTGTAATTTATAAGCCTCTTTGCCAAGTTGATACATGGCTACTGCTACGGCTTTGGCTTCAATGGGGCGATATTTTTTCAAGCCACCCACCATCATAAATTCAAGTCCTTTGGCGATTACCTTGCCAATCTCTTCCCCCAACCGAAACTCCGACCGCTCACCTAACAGCAAAGACGGACGAATAATATGCGTACTTTTGAATTGCAGATGCTCAATGGCTTCTTCTACTTCACCTTTCACGCGATTGTAGTAAAAAGTAGAATGTTTGCAAGCCCCCATTGCCGTAACAATAGAGAAATGAGTTGCTCCATTAAACTTGGCGATTTTAGCAATTTCAATAGGGTACACAAAATCTACTCGGTAAAATTGCTCTTTGGTTTTAGCTTTTTTGATAGTTGTTCCTAAGCAACAATATACATCATCAGCTTTGATGAGATGAGCATAACCCTCTAAATTCTCAAAATCAATTAAATGCTGAGTTAGTTTGATGTGTTGCAAAGGAATCAGCCTGCGAGTAAGAACAATAATTTGTTGATAATAGTCATCTGCAAGCATTTCCTCCAAAAGATAAGACCCCACTAGCCCTGTGGCACCTACCAGCAAGGCAGTTTTTCTATGCGAACAGCCCATTTGAATAATAGAGTTGAAGTATCACTTTTTCATCAAAAAGCCCACAAAGTTAGTGAATTTTTAGGAGAAAATCTAATTTTTAAGGTAAATTTTTCAAAAAACAAAATTTTATCTGTATCAGTAACGGCTTCAATCATAAATTCGTAAAGCCGTTACTAATATATGTTATGCAGTAGCTTCTACATTTTGTACTTCTTGGCTGTATGCTTCCACAGGAATACAGCTACATACTAAATTCCTATCACCATAAGCACCATCAATACGACTTACAGAAGGCCAGAATTTAGCTTTTTTCACAAAAGGCAAAGGATATACAGCTTTTTCACGCGAATAAGGATAGTTCCAATTATCGGACAAGGCTACCTGTGCCGTATGCGGTGCATTTTTGAGAACATTATTTTTTTGGTCATATTTACCTTGCTCAATCTCACGAATTTCGTTACGAATGGCAATCATTGCATCGCAGAAGCGGTCAAGTTCGGCTTTACTTTCACTTTCAGTAGGTTCTACCATAAGCGTACCTGCCACAGGAAACGAAAGCGTAGGAGCGTGAAAACCATAATCCATAAGGCGTTTGGCAATATCTTCGGCTTCAATACCCAAAGCCTTGAAAGGACGACAATCTAAAATCATTTCGTGAGCGGCTCTGCCATTCACACCTGTATATAGCACTTCATAATGCCCACTAAGACGTTCTTTGATGTAATTGGCATTCAAAATTGCCATTTGAGTAGCTCTTGTAAGACCTTCTGCTCCCATCATAGCAATATAAGCATACGAAATAGCCAAAATAGACGCACTGCCAAAAGGAGCAGAAGATACAGCACCATTACTACCTTCGTGTTGAGTAAGTGTAAAATGTTTAGGCATAAAAGGAGCTAAATGGGCTTTCATGCAGATAGGTCCCATACCAGGACCACCTCCTCCGTGAGGGATACAAAAAGTTTTATGTAAATTCAAATGACAAACATCCGCACCAATCGCAGCAGGTGAAGTAATTCCTACTTGGGCATTCATATTGGCTCCATCCATATACACTTGTCCGCCATGTTTGTGAATAGTCTCACAAATTTCTTGGATACTTTCCTCAAAAACACCATGCGTAGAAGGATAAGTAACCATAAGGCAGGCAAGATTATCCTTGTATTGTTCGGCTTTGGCTTTAAGGTCTGCTACATCAATATTGCCTTTTTCATCAGTTTTGATAACCACTACTTGCATACCTGCCATAACCGCCGAAGCAGGATTAGTACCGTGTGCAGAAGCAGGAATGAGAGCAATGTTTCTATGTCCTTCACCTCTACTTTCGTGATATGCCCGAATAACCATTAGCCCTGCATATTCGCCTTGGGCACCTGAATTAGGTTGCATACACACAGCGTCAAAGCCTGTAATTTCAGCAAGCCAAGCCGAAAGAGTTTCAATTATTTCTTGGTAGCCCTGAGCCTGTTCTTTGGGAACAAAAGGATGAATTTTCCCCAATTCTGCCCAAGTAACAGGTATCATTTCAGTAGTGGCATTGAGTTTCATAGTACAGCTACCCAAAGAAATCATAGAATGCACCAAAGAAAGGTCTTTGTTTTCAAGTTGCTTGATGTAGCGAAGCATTTCGTGTTCAGTGTGGTAGCTGTTGAAAACAGGATGCGTTAGATAGGGCGATTTGCGAATAAGATTTTCAGGCAAATTCAGCGTAAGATTTTCTATCAAGTTTTTGTCTAAAACGATATTTTTACCTTCGGCTTTTGCAAGGATTTGTAGAATTTCTTCTACATCCGCAAGGGTTGTAGTTTCATTAAGCGATATACCAATGTGATTATCAGCAAAGTAGCGAAAATTAACTTGTTGATTTTCAGCTTCCTTCCGAATAGATTCTTTGTTTTGCACTTTAATTTTGAGAGTATCAAAATGATTTTGTGTAAGCACTTCCAAACCCGCTTGTTGCAAAGATTGCTTCAAAAGTTCGGTAAGTCCGTAGATACGTTCGGCGATTTGCTTTAACCCTTTGGGTCCGTGATAAACTGCATACATACCTGCCATTACGGCAAGAAGCACTTGGGCTGTACAAATGTTAGAAGTAGCCTTCTCACGACGAATATGCTGCTCACGTGTTTGTAAAGCCATGCGGTAGGCTTTGTTGCCTTGCGTATCAACTGAAACACCAATAATTCTGCCTGGAATGTTACGTTTGTATTCGTCTTTGGTGGCGAAAAATGCAGCATGTGGTCCTCCATAGCCCATAGGCACACCAAAACGTTGCGAACTACCTACTACTACATCTGCTCCCATTTCGCCAGGCGATTTAAGTAACGTGAGAGCTAATAAGTCTGTGGCTACGGCTACTGCCACATTTTGTTCTTTGGCAGAAGCTATGAAATTAGTATAATCATAAACTTCTCCGTTCTGGTCGGGATACTGCAAAAGTATCCCATACAAATCAGAGCGAGTGAGGTCTAAATTCAAAACATTCCCCACTTCAATTTTTATATTGAGCGGTTTAGCTCGGGTATAAAGGACATCAAGGGTTTGAGGAAAAACCTCCTGCGAAACAAAGAAAGTAGTAGCATTCCTTTTTTCATTTTTTCGTTGAGCCAAGAGCATGGTCATAGCTTCGGCGGCGGCAGTACCTTCGTCTAAAAGAGAGGCATTAGCAATTTCCATTCCCGTTAAATCCATTATCATAGTTTGGAAATTGATAAGAGCCTCTAAACGTCCTTGTGCAATTTCAGCTTGATAAGGTGTGTAAGCAGTGTACCAAGCAGGGTTTTCTAAAATATTACGAAGTATCACTGTGGGCGTATGGGTATCGTAATAACCCATTCCGATGTAAGATTTAAAGATTTTGTTTTTTTGTGCAATTTTCTTAAAATGAACCAAAAACTCGGTTTCAGTAAGGGGAGTAGGCAACTGCAAAGGTTTTTTAAGACGAATAGAAGCAGGAACGGTTTGTTCAATAAGTTTCTCTAATGAATTTACCCCAACAGTTGCAAGCATTGCCTTGAAATCATCTCCGAAATAGCCGTGATGGCGATTTTCAAATTTTTCAGTTTCTAAAATATTGATTTTCATTGCTTTGAAAAGAATTCTATTAGTTTCGTTGAAAAAATTTTGGCAAAGATATAAAAAACTTTTGAGAATTTTTTGCGTAGCTAAAAAAGCTGTTTTGAAATTCAGGTGTATTGTTCAAAAGATTGGTTTTTCTTCTCTGGGTTGTTGAGTGTATTTTGACTTATTGCCGATAATTGGAGTAATGTAAATTGAAACATCATAAGAGAAGTACAGCAAAGGTTTTTCCTCAAAATTTCTTTTTATTCATTCGGCATAAGTTCATCTGCCTGATATTTTATTCTATTTGTTTGAGAATACAATGAAATTCACCTATAAAAACTCTTTCAATTCACTTAGGCACGAAATTTCATAAGAAGGTTTTTTATCGTGCTTGATTTTTTTAGGATTGTAAAAAACGCAATCTAAACCGATTTGTAAAGAGCCTTCAATATCGGTGAGCAGGTTATCGCCAATCATAAGGCAATGTTCTTTGGGACTTTGTAATTTTTGCAAAAGATACTCAAAAATACCTTTCTGTGGTTTTTTGCAGCCTGCTTCTGCTGAGGTTACAATTTCCTGAAAATACTGTAAAATTCCTGCACTTTCCATTTTGATACGCTGAATTTCAGGGAAACCGTTGGTAATGATATGCAACTTGTATTTTTGACAAAGATAGTCTAAAATTTCTTTGGCTTTCGGTAAAAGATGAGGTTTGCGAGGTGTTTTCTCCAAATAGATTTGCGAAAAAGTCAAAGACAAATCGGGATTGTGAAAATTGAACTCCCCGAAAACCATTGTAAAACGTTTCTCACGCAATTCTTGAGCAGAGATTTGCTCTGTATCGTGCAAATGCCACAAATAAGCATTCACTTCGTGAAAAACTTCCAAAAACTTATTTTGTGGAATAAGTTGTTCGTTCAAGTAATTTTTATGTAGTTCTAAAAGAGTTTCATTAGAGTTTCTTTCAAAATCCCAAAGTGTATGGTCTAAATCAAAGATAATATGTTGGTAAGAAGACATCTGTTGATTTTACTTGTTTTCCTCTTCTGATGATGTTTTTTCGGGTTTTTTCTCTTCTTCCTTTTTCATCTTCTTTTTGCCAATTTTTGTAGGAATAGAAAATCCTAAATTTGCCGTAAATATTCTATTCTTGAACATATTGGCATCATCTCCATTAGGAGCTAAATTTCTGATACCGAAATCGTAATGGAACCTGAGCGTAACAAACCGAAAGTGCCAGCCCAAGCCTACTCCGAATCCAAAATCTGTACCACGCAGAAAGTTCTGACGGGGCGTATTACCAAAACTTAATTCTTCGGTATCAACACCTCCAAAGTATTGTGAGCGTAAAATGCCTCTAAAACTTCTATTTACATAAAAACCACCTTGAATAAAAAATTTATTTTTCTTATGTTCAGGGCTTACTTCGTATCTTGCCCATATTGGAAAGCCTAAATTGTCAATTAAAACATCATCACTATAACCAGTATTATCTTGCGAAAATCCTGTACGTGTGTATTGTAATCCTGAACTCAACCATAAACGGCTCACTAAGAGTCTTTCTGCAACAAGACGAGCATAAAATCCTCCTAATGCATCTACCGACATTCTTTGCCATTCTAATTTTATTATGGGATTGGAGGAAGCTACTCCAAATTCTGCTCCGAAGCGATATACTTTTTGTGCAGAAACAAAGAACGAAGGCAATACAAAAATAGAAATTACAAGTAAATTTTTCATATAGTAATAGTTTATTTTAGATGCTGCGAATTTCTTTGGGTGCAAGAGGAGCAATTTGAATAACCCTATAAGGTATAAAATTTGCATTCTTGTAAATACCGATTTCGGCTTGCAAGTTCATACCTGCGGGAATATCAATTTTTAATCTTGACAGACCGCCAGAAGGAATACGACTTGTACTAAATAACTGATTACCGACAGAGTTAATATTCACTTGATACTGCTCACCACTGCTAATAGGAGGTAAGCCTGAAAAATCCACTTCCAGAAAACTAATTGTATGAATTTCAAAAAGAGGATTTTCTACATTTTCACCAATTAGCATTTTTTTTGAAAAAAAGAAATAACTATACTCAGGGGCAGCAATATCAAAGTTCCACATATAATCGCCATAATTAGCTAGGGTAAGCAAGATTTTCCCTGAATTATTTTCACTTTTTCTCAAATAAATAGAGGCTTCATAAAAGCCATTTTCGTCAGTGTGAAATGAATTCTTAAAACGAATTACTTTTCCGTCATCAGATTGCCAATAAGCATAACAAGTTTGATTGGCAATTCCTTTACTACCTGCAAAAGTAGTTAAACGACCTTTGATAGTAGTGTTTCCAGGCATTTTGGAAGAGATAATATCGTGTTCTCTTTTTATGCAAGAGCCTCCTCCCACTAAAAAAACAATAAAGCTACTAAGAAAGTAAGTAAGAAATTTTAGCGAAATCATAAAAAACATAATTTTAATGCAAACTAAAAGCAAACTTACAAATTTTGTGCTAATGTTCAAAAAGCATATGAGCAATTTTTGTATATCTTTGCACAAAAACAATATGCAAAAAATTTCTATCGTTCTACTGCTTCCGTTGATTGTGGCTTGCCAAGGGAAAAAAACTTTATCTCAAAGTTCCTCAAATACAAGAATTTATGGCAAATGGCAGCTCATTAGTATAACGCAAAAAAACACCAACCAAAAGCAAGATTTTTCTACAAAAAATCTCTTTGCAACTTTTACCCAAGATAATCGTTTGCAGTTCAATTTAGATGTAAATAGTTGTGAAGGGAAGTTTATATTAGTAGGAAAAAATGAAATTCAGATGCAAGCAACAGATTTTGTTTGTACGCAAGCCTGTTGCGATAGCATTAGGGTGAATTATGTCGCTGTGAAGCGTTATGAAATTCGGGGCAAAACGTTGAAATTATTTTCAGATACAGAAATTTTGGAACTCCGCAAGGGTTAATTCACTGAATTAACCCTACTTATTTTTGAAAATTAAACTTGATAAAATCTGCAAGGCTATCCAAGAAAGTTTTGCCTGCAAGGTCAAAGAAGAGATTAACAGCCTTTTCGACAGCGGCATCAGTACGTTCAAAACCTTGTGAGGTATCTTTGAGCCAAAAATTGAGCAGATACATAGCTTGCCACCACAATAAATTGGGATAACTTTGGTTCAATAGATTGCGGTTTTGGACTTCATTGGTTTCAAGAGCCTCATTAAGCAATTCTTGGGCAAACACCTTAAAATTTTCTTTCAAAGTTTTGTATTGGGCTTGTGAGCAGAGGTTTTTAGTTTGTGTAGCTACCTCAATAAAACTCCGATAGACTCTTATATTTTCAAACCACGTAAAATAAAAAGCGAGTAATTTTTCTCTCACAGAAAAGCCTTGATATTGTTCATCTGCTTGCACTTGCTTTCTGGTAGCTTCAAAAAAGTTATTCCAAACATCTTGTGCCAAAGCAGTTATGCTGCTGTACTGCTCGTAGAAATTTTCTTCGGTAGTTCCCAAAAATTTCGCCAATTCGTAAGCACTTTGTGGTAGGCGATTATTCTCCAAAGAAAATTTGATAAAACCTTCACGCCAATCAATAGTTTGCGTATTTTCCGATTTATTTTTGCTTTGCTTTGCCATATTTTTGGGAGTTTCAAAAAAATTAACTATGTTTGAAGCAAGAAAGTTTGTTTTTGTGGTAAAGTTTTTATTTTTTTGCTAAAAAAACAACTCTTGCATTATTTTTGATTGAAAAAACCTAAATTTTAGCCCAAAATAAAAAGTGTTATGAAAGTAGTAAAATTTTTCTTGCTGTTACTATTGGCAGTATCTTTGAGTGTGAGTGTGAATGCTCAAAAAGCTAAACCTAAAAAAGGGGTACAACCTCGCAGAGTAAATGTCCCTCATGTTTATAGGGTAGATAGCGATAATGACGGCGTGCCTGATGTACGCGACCAATGCCCTAATACGCCACAAGTGGTGGAAATTGAAGAAAAGGGACAAAAGAAAAAAATAGATGTTGGTAAGGGCGGCAAAGGTGTTGACGACTATGGTTGCCCCAAAGATAGTGACAAAGACGGCGTACCTGACTATGAGGATGAATGCAATCCCCAGACTCCTGAACAAATAGCATCTATGTCAACTATGGGACCTCGTGAAAACAAAGGCTGTCCTTGGGGCGATAAAGATGGCGATGGCTTCTTGGATAATGAAGATAAATGCCCTGATGTAGCTGGTGTGGCTCGTTATTTTGGTTGCCCTGCCCCTGATTTTGACCAAGACGGTGTACCTGATGAGGAAGATGAATGCAAAGATAAAAAAGGACCCAAACACAATAGAGGGTGTCCCGAAATGAAAGACTCTGATGGTGATGGCTTGTTAGACTACGAAGATGGTTGTCCTGATAAGCCTGGACCTCGTGAAACCAGAGGTTGTCCTAAAGTAGTTTCTGCTGCAGAAGAAGCTATTTTGAAACAAGCCAGTAAAATTGAGTTTGAGTCTGGCAAGGCTACCATTCCTGAGAAGTTACAAAAGAAATGGTATCCTATTTTGGATAAAGTAGCGGATATTTTGAAAAGCAAACCTGACACTTATATGCTTATTGAAGGGCATACTGATAACGTAAAACCTCAAAAATCACCTTTCCCCGATAATAAAGCTTTGTCGGAGGCGAGAGCCAAGTTTGTTATGGATTATATGATTTCCAAAGGTATAGCCGCTACGCGTTTGAAAGCAGTGGGTTATGGCGATACTAAACCTTTTGAAATAGATTCTCCTGATACCAAACCGCTCACTAAACCCGAAGAAATTGCTGAATACAACAAAACCAAACAGCAAAAAGAAATGAACCGCCGTGTAAAAATGACTATCTCTTCTGTAAAACTTTGGTAATTCAACAAACGTTATTAAAGCCCTGTAAAGTCTAAAAAACTTTACAGGGTTTTTTGTTTGAAAATTGTCAAAGAGTTGATAATCAAAGAAATTTAGTTTTACGTCAATCTTTTGGCGTTTTAGTTTGTTGATTTATTAACGCAAATTTAAATGTTAAAGTTCTGATTTACAGGCTTTTATGTGATTTTTAATATCTCAATGATTTCCCTGTAACTTGTAAGTTCAGGTTAGTGCTAAAAATTTGGTTTGCAGGCGTTTAGCTATCCTACTATTTTGCTGGATTGGGAGTGGAGTTTTTTAGAGTAAAACGCATAGAAATTGAAAGAGTATGTTGTAAAAATTTCATAATTTTTCTTGCTTTTTTGAGAAAACTTTTCTAATATACAACTTCAAAGTTTGGTGCGGTAGCCAAAAAATATAATGAAATGATTGAAAAATTTCTTCAATACATCAGCTATCAGAAACGTCAAAGTGTACATACCTCTAACTCTTATCGCAGTGATTTAGAGCAATTTCAAGATTTTTTGATAGAGCAATTTCAAGAAAAAGACCTTTGCCAAGCCAACTATCAAATGATACGTTCCTGGATAATACAACTCTCTGAACAGAATTTACAACCTACTTCTATCAATCGTAAAATAGCTACTTTGAAGTCTTTTTACAAGTTTTTGGTAAAAAATGGCTATTGTGCACAAAATCCTACTTTACGAATTAAGCCCTTGAAAGTTCCTAAAAGAACTCCTTGCTTCGTAGATGAGCAGGATATGATAAAAATCTTGGATAACTACGAGTTTAGCAAGGATTTCAAAGGCTATCGGGATAAAATTGTGTTGGAATTGCTTTATCATACGGGCATGCGTGAGGCGGAACTTCTGAACTTGCGTGAGGAAAACATCAATTATATTCGTCAAGAAATTAGGGTTTTGGGCAAGGGTAACAAAGAGCGAATTATCCCTATTACTCCTGCACTTAATCATTTATTGCAAGAATATGTATATTGCCGAGAAAAAGAATTTCCTCAAATTTCACATAGTTTTTTGATTGTTACAGATGAAGGCGAACCTGCTTATCCTATGCTGATTTATCGGATTGTGAGGAAGTATTTGAGTCTTGTGAGCAGTGCCGAACGCAAAAGTCCGCATATACTTCGCCATACTTTTGCCACGCATTTGCTCAATAAAGGAGCTGACTTGAATGCCATCAAGGAAATACTGGGGCATAGCAACCTCAAAGCAACTCAAATTTATACCCACAACTCGCTCCAAAAACTCAAAGATGTCTTTAAGCAGGCTCACCCGAAAGCCTGATGTAATTCTTTGCTTTTCGCAAAATTTTTTAATTTTTTGGTTTTATGGTTTCACCTTAAAAATGTAGTGTTATGAAATTGCAAATTCAATCCGTTCATTTTGATGCTGACATCAAACTGCTTAACTTCATTGAAAAAAAGTTAAACAAATTAGATACCTTCTACGACCGTGTTATTGATGCTACTGTTTTTTTGCGTTTAGATAAAAACGACCACAAGGAAAATAAAATTGTTGAAGTAAAAATCAATGTACCAGGGAATGTGATTTTTGCTAAATCTCAAAAAAACACTTTTGAAAGTGCTACCGATGAAGTAGTTGATGTGCTAAAAAGACAAATCACTAAATACAAAGAAAAGCAAATGAATCACTAAAAATTTCAATATCAAATCTGCTCAAAACTTCCTGAACTATATATAGTTCAGGAAGTTTTTATTTCAGATAGGACACACAATCCAAAATTACGTAATTATATCAGGGGGATTGAAAACTCAGAAATGTTTTTTGCTTTTTCGGAATAAATTCCTAACTTTGAAGTATGAAACCTTTTGATACCACTAACGCATTAAGCATAAAGAAATATTTACAAGAAAACAATTTGCTTTGGGCATACAATCCCGATGAAAAGCAAGATGAAGAAATTGCTTATTTTTTCTTTTTGGGTGAGTACAAAGGCAAGGAAGTGTTGTTTGATGTTGCTCTGATGCCTTTGTATTTGCACTACATGGCAGTTTTAGAGGAGAAAGCCGATATAGAGGCTCAAAAAGTTTTTCCCGATTACAAAGGGTATGAAAGTAATCTTTCAGAAAAACGTTGGGAGGAAATTTGGGAGTTTAAGGCAGAAGTAATTGCCGAGTTAGAAGCCGAAGGAGAATTAAAGGTACAAGAATTCATTGAGTACGATGATGAAGATTATGATAAAGCAGATGCTTTTGTGTTAATGACTGTTGCATTGAATAGAACAGCTATTGATAAAAAAACAATAGATAACTTTGTAAAAAGTTACAAAGCAGGTACTTTACAATTGGATAAGAACTTGTATGCTTTCAGTTTGGAAGAAGAGTGAATTTAAAGTTTTCATTGTTTAGAACTAAATAGCTATCCATATGAAAATCTCTTTTCGCAGAATACAAACTAAAATACTGCTTTCTTTCTTGTTGCTAATTGCTTTGGCAGGAATAATTGGAGGAATTGCCTTTTTGTATCAAGGTAGTATCAATCGTTATCAAGCCTACAAAGATGATTTGAATGAACTTCGTCACTTGATGGCACAAATTGATGTATTGCAAAAAGATTTTATCGTGGTAGATGCCCGTGATGAAGTTTTTATGAGTAGTGGTAAGAGTAAAAATATTACTGCTATTGAAGTGAATGTAAGAGATAGCAAAAAACTATTAGAAAGGTTGAAAGAAAATCCTGCAACGAAGGAATTTAATCTTGCTCAAAGGATTGAAAATCTTACAAAAGCTCGTGAAAAATATAATCGTCTGTTTGAGTTACTTCGCAAGAAAGTCAGAGAAAGAGGCTTCAAAAGCTATGGCATGGAAGGACGTATGAGGGATTACGTGCATTTTTTGGAAAAAGTTGATATTGATAATGAATTAGTCTTGCAACTTCGCAGGCACGAAAAAGATTTCTTCTTGCGAAAAGACCTTGAATACAAAAATAAACTGCACAGTACAGCTGATAAACTTAAACGTAAAATTGTAGATAGTCGCCTTGATAGCAAGCAAAAAGAAACCTTTCTGGAGTATGTAAATGATTATGAAAAGATGTTTGACTTGATTGTGGAGATAGAAAAAGAAATTGGTTTGGATAGTAAAAAGGGTTTGCGGGGTGAATTGGCTAAAATTTACGAAGAAATCAATAAAGAGGTGCAGTCGCTTTTTGAGGTGATTTCTTTTTATGTTGAAGGGCTTATTCTCAGGGCTCGTTTGATAGTAATTGCCGCATTAGTGATTATGCTCATAATAGGTGGTTTCTTTGCGGTTTATTTTTCCTTCAGCATTTCAAGACCTATCATCGTATTGGATAGAGTTGCCAAGTCTGTGGTGAAAGGTTTGCGTAGCCAAGATGAATTCTTAGATAGAGTTACTACCGATGACGAAGTAGGCGACCTTGCTAAAAACTTCAAGATTATGCTTCAAAAACTGCGGACAAGTATTCAAGAAGCTGAATTGAAAAACGAGCAACTACAAGAGTTCATCAAACAAGAAAAACAACGTAGCTGGGAAAATGAAGGGTTTGCAGTATTTGGTGAAATTTTGAAAAACAATAACGATAATATTGTCAAGCAATCTTATGAAATTATTACCGAACTCACCAAGCGTACCAATTCAGTGCAAGGAGGGTTATTTATCGTAAATGATTATAACAAAGAAGAAGAGCCTTATTTGGAATTGACAGCTGCTTATGCGTATGATAGGCAAAAATACCTTAAAAAACGTATCAATTTCGGAGAAGGACTTATCGGTGAAACTTGGCGTGAAGGAGATACTAAATTGATTACGGATATTCCTGAGGACTACACTTTTATCAAATCGGGAACAGGTATTTTGAAACCTACGGTTATTTTGATTGTACCTATTAAAACAGATGAAAAAATTGAAGGAGTGCTTGAACTTGCCGCTATGCAAGTTTATGAACCTTATGTGATTGATTTTGTGGAACGTCTTTCTCGCCGTATTGCTATCAACATCGCTGCCGTGAAAGCAAACGAAAAGAATATCAAACTGCTTGAAGAAGCCAAAGATTTCAACAAGCAAATTGAAGAAAAAGAAATGGAATTGCAACGGAGAATAAGAGAATATGACGCTTGGATGCAAGAATTTGAGGCTAAACTCAATAGTGTGGCAGAAGAATCTTCCGTTTTCCAAATGGTGTTGAGTAGAATTTATGATGGAGTTATTATCACTGATGAAAAATTCACCATATTAAAGGTGAATAGTTACATCCTGAGGAAATTCCGTTATAAGAGAAGCCAGTTGGAAGGAAATTCAGTAGATGTGCTTGTGGAAACTGATTATAAGAATATCATTGACCTCAAAGACCGCAAACTAATACCTTACAACAAAGTTTTGAATAAACGTACCACAGGAAAAATCATAGACCCATTTGGCAATAAAACATTAGTACAAATGTCAGCAGGTAAGCTGGAAGTAGAGCGAAAAATCTTTTATATATTTTTGTTCAACGAAGTTTCGCAAGAAGATGTTGCCTTGTTCAATAAAGGAGATAGCTTTTTATCTCAGAACTAACACAGAAAAAGCCCTGAAATTGATGCATTTCAGGGCTTTATACTTAAAATTTCATCCAAACTTCTTTGCCATTCCTTTTCAGAGAAATCAATAAGCCAATGATTTTGTGGCTGAAAACATACCACAGGAGCTAATTTACAGCGTCCTGTGCAATCAGTTTTGAGTATTTCTACTTGGTGATGAAGATGATATTTTTTGAGAGTCTCTTTTAGTTCTTTGTAATAATCCTTGTTGTATTTTCGGCACTTACTTCCCATACACATACAGATTACTTGGGAAGGTAAATCATATTTTTTGCCCATAAAAAACTGACTTATACAACGGTAGCATTAGACTCTGTTTCAAAGGCACTGATAGCAAGCTCGTGAAGTAATGTATTGAGTTCTAAAAAGAATTTTGCCCCCGCAAGTAAATCTTTCAAGTAGTAAATTTCGCAAATTTCTAATTGATAAATTTGGTCATTTTGAGGTAGGTAAATGATTTCCAAGTCAAATGCTCTTTCAATGCGTTCAAGCATTACATTTAGATTAATTTGAGCAATCACTCTGTTAAAGTCCTTGAACTGCTGAAATGTGAAAAAAGTTGTTGTACCTGCAAATTCTACAATAAACTTGCAACTTTTTTCACATTGATAGATAGCACCTTTTTTGTTACGATATAATTCTATCCAGGTAGCTTGCTTGTGCATTTTGACAATTTTTAGCAAAGTTAGTTTTTATTTAGAAAAAATCCAAATAAAAACAGCTAATTTTTGTCTTTAACTTTTTTAATGATTGATGTTTGATAACTACATACCCCCAATACAACAACTAACTCATAAGACTATTCTTATCTTTTCTTATCTTTTATTCCCATAATGTTTCCTTTTTTTTCCAAAATTTCAGTGTTAATGCCCAAAAAAATAGCAACAGAGAAAGCCAAGAAGCCAAAATTCCTATCCAGTCGCCAAAACGAACATACCAAGTAGTTTCGGTATTTGCTTGCAAGGTTTGCCTGCGAACATCACGCACCCAAAAAGAGGTTTGTTCAATTACATCTCCTCGCTGATTGAAAAAGCCTGATATACCTGTATTAGCAGAACGAGCTACTGCTCTACGCGTCTCAATAGCTCTCAAACGAGCCATCTGCCAATGCTGACGATAGCCTGGGGTATCACCCCACCAACCATCGTTAGTAATAATACACAAAATATTTGCCCCTTTGCGTACGTAATCCGTAACATACTCGCCAAAAATAGATTCATAACAAATAATAGGAGCATAAGCAAAGTTTTCATCTTGAAATACTTCTACTTCTTTCTGAAAACCTAACCCCCCCGAAGTGCCTCCCAACTCAATTATCAAGTTTCCAAAGATTTTTGTAATGATTTCTGCATAAGGCATGGACTCTACAAGCGGTACAAGTTTAGACTTATGATAAAAAGCTACACTATCCACCCCATTCCGTAAAAACATTGCCGTATTGAATACATCATAAAAACCCACTTGTTCGTTGTAGCGAGCCGTAGTAGTGCTTTTCTTGTTGCCATAAATAAGCCAAGATGTTGTGCCACCAAGTATAGCTACCTGCGAGTTTTGCTTCAAAAACACAATCATCTTTTGAATAGGAATGTACTGAAAGATACTTTTTTCATCATAACCTTCATCAAAGGCAGTTTCGGGAAAAAGAAGTAATTGAGTATTGGAGGTGATTTTAGATTTAGCCAAGTTTAGTAATATTTCGGCTTGCTTATCGTAAGGAATGAAATTTTCTGTGCCAATAAATTTTTCGGTGTAGGGGTCAATATTCGGCTGAACTACTACAATTTCAATAGGTTTGCCTTTTTCTTGATACGAAAAATAAATTATCAAAGAAAGTAGCAAAGGTGCTAATATTGTACTTGCCAAAATAAGAAGATGCTTTCTCTTAAAATTTTCCTGCAAAATTTTCCATAGAACAATACTAACCATCCACACCCAAAGTGTTCCGCCAAGAGTGCCTGTGTATTCGTACCATTGTACCGCCCAATGAGAATAAGCAAAGCCATTACCCAAATTGAGCCAAGTCCAACTCAACTCCCAATTCAGATGAGCATATTCAAAAGTTATCCAAAACACTGCTAAGGCTATCAAAGCCCAAGTTTCTGAAAGTTGTTTCTTGACATGGTAAAAAACTACCCAAGGGAAGGTCATTAGTAGCGTGTTGGCAATCATCATAGCAATAGCTCCTTCCAAAGTAGCATTTTTCACCCACCACGTAGTTAGCAAGTTCCAAAGAAATAATATGCCATAAACGCCTCCCCAAAATTTAAGGAAACGAAATTTGCTATTAGAAGATAAGTTTTTTTCAAACTGCAAAAGTAAAACCCAACCTATCCATAGCCCAACAAAGCCCATAGGTGCGTACCAAGCCAAACTTAATAGCAAAGGTGTAAAAAACAAAATAAGCCAATTATTTCGGAAAAGTTTTCGCATACAAAAGCAAGATTTCGTGCCAAAAATAAACAAGAAATGCAAGGTTTTATGGTGGAAAGACAAAGTTTTTTGTTAAAAAATTGTTAAATAAATGTTAAGTTTTTTATATTTGCTAAAAACTTCAATGGGATGAAGCTATTCAGAAGCCTTTGGAACATTATCAATTACAAGACTTTCGTTGTTACTACTCTTTCTGTGGTAGCTACTTACTATTGCAAGGAATTTAATTTTATTGGAGATTTGCCTATTACTCTTGTAGGAACAGCTATTATTTTTCCTGTGGTGTTTTCTATCAATAGTGCCTATCGCAGACGTGAAGAAGCTATAATGAGTTATGCTTCAATGAAATCTAATTTTATGGGGCTTTTTTATGCCAGCAAAAATTGGATAAGCAGCGACCACGAAGATTTTTGTAAGAAAAGTGCTATTTTACTCTTGCGAACTATGGGGCATATCATCAATTTTTTCACAAATACTGCTATTGAAAAACGAGCCGAATTAGAAAAACCCATTTATAAAAGTTTTGATGAGATTTCTTTATTTATTCAAAGTTATCGTAAGGCAGGAGTTACTCCCAGCGAGCTTTCACGTGCCGACCAATATTTCACGCGTGCAGTAGCAGATTTTGAACGTATGAAAAAAATTCTTTATTACCGTACTCCTTATAGTTTGCGAGTTTATGCTGTTTTTTTCTTGTATAGTTTTCCTGTTTTGTATGCTCCTTATTTTGCTTATCATCTCAAAGATAGCACTTATCCTATTATAGGTTATCTTTCGGCAGTCTTGTATAGTTTTGTCTTTGTGAGCCTTATCAATATTCAAGAACAATTAGAAAACCCTTTTGACCAATACGGAGAAGATGATATACATTTGAGTTTAGACGAAATGCGAACCATGATTGAAAATGTGAGTGTTAAAGATGTTGAAGGTTATAAAGCAGAATTGAATATTTAATTTTTTGCCTTTTTACTGAAAAACTCTTTTCTTTGCCCAAAAATTGGTTATGACAAACAAACCACCTGTATTTCCTTTTGATAGAGCCAACTATTTCATTATGATAGTAGGGTTGGTGTTAATAGTATTGGGCTTTGTTATTATGGCAATGGACAAAGAACCCTATGGATTTGGCTTTCTGGGTATTACACTGGGACCTATCATTTTACTTTTAGGCTTTCTGACACAATTTGTAGCAATTTTTTACAAATCTAAAAAATGAGCCTCGCAGAAGCAATTTTGCTAGCTATTGTGGAGGGAATTACAGAGTTTTTGCCAATTTCTTCCACAGGACACATGATACTTGTTGCCGCTATAGCTCAAATGCAAGCCAATGACTTTTTCAAAACTTATATTGTTGCTATTCAATTGGGGGCAATTTTTTCGGTGGTAATCCTGTATTGGAAGCGTTTTTTCCAAAGTTTTGATTTTTACTTCAAACTTTTTGTAGGTTTTGTGCCTGCGGTTGTGGTAGGAGCATTGTTCAAAAAACAAATAAATGCACTCTTGGAGCGAGTTGATGTGGTAGCTATTGCTTTGCTGGTAGGTGGTATTGTGCTTCTTTTTGTGGATAAATGGTTTGCCAAAAATGAAAAAAATACAGATTTACAAGAAATCTCTTACCAAACTGCGTTTTGGATAGGCTGTTTTCAATGTTTGGCAATGATACCAGGAGTAAGCCGTTCGGCGGCAACTATTGTTGGTGGTCTCACACAAGGGCTTAATCGCCGCACCTCTGCTGAATTTTCATTTTTTTTAGCTATTCCTACCATGCTTGCCGCCACTGCCAAAAGCCTGTGGGATACTAAAGACATTTTCGTTGTTCAAGCTCAAGAGTCGTGGCTTATATTGCTATTGGGCAATGTAGTTGCTTTTTTGGTAGCAATGCTCGCTATAAAATTTTTTATTGGCTATCTTACTAAATATGGTTTTCGCTTGTTTGGTTGGTATAGAATAGCGGTCGGTTTGTTAATCCTAATTTTGCTGGCTTTGGGAGTGAAATTGAAATTTATTTGAATACAGACTTCAATTTGAATGAAACTTCCTCAAAGAAGTATCCACGTTTTTACTCTTTTCCTGCCACTACAATTACGAATTCGCCTTTTACGCCTTTTTTTGTAAAGTATTCGCAAGCTGTTTGCAGTGTGCCGTTGAAGGTTTCTTCATAGATTTTAGTTAGTTCTCGTGAAACTGAACAAGGTCTTTCTGCACCACAATAATTTTGTAATTCTTGTAAAGTTTTCAGCAGACGATAGGGAGATTCATATAAAATAAATGTACGTTTTTCTTGTGAAAGTTCTTGTAGGCGACTTTGCCTACCTTTTTTGTGTGGCAAAAAACCCTCAAAAACAAATCTATCTGTGGGCAGACCTGATTTCACTAATGCAGGTACAAAAGCCGTAGCACCAGGCAAACACTCTACGGAAATATTATTTTGCAAACAAGTTCTTACGAGCAAAAAACCAGGGTCTGAAATGGCAGGAGTTCCTGCATCAGAAACCAATGCAAATTTTTCACCTGCTTGCAATCGCTTGACAACTTTTTGCTGAATTTGATGCTCATTAAAGTTGTGATAACTTGAAAGAGGTTTTTGAATACCATAATGTTTGAGCAAAATGCCTGCTGTACGTGTATCTTCTGCCAGAATGCAATCTACTTCCTTCAAAATCCGCAAAGCACGCAACGTTATATCTTCCAAGTTACCTATAGGCGTAGGAACAAGATAAAGTTGAGCCATAATTCTTATAAAAATTTAACAAATTTACTACCTTTTCCCAATAAAAGACATTAAAAATTGGTTGGAGATTGTTGTAGAGTTTTGAACTTGTCCATGTTATTATGAGTTGTGTCAATTGCGGATTATGTTAATTTTTCGCCGCATAAGATATCAAAGTGAGAGTAAGTTACTCAAAATTGTACTTTTTGACTTCACTCTCTACCCTCTCTCACTGCTTTAACTTTACTCAGTAGCTAAAGCTGAAGCATCAATGGAGGGATAAAGGGTGGTTGCAAAGCACAAATTACACATAGATTATTGAGATATTGGCAATATAAATTACATAGATGCCTATAAATCATAATTTCAATCTTGAAGTTTGCATTTTTTTAGTATTAGAATAATTTTTGGGATACAAAAATAATTTTTTCACTTTTTTGCTTGACAATCAAAAATTATTCCTATATTTGCGTCCTCAATTTGAGGGCATAAATTTAATGCAAAAAATATGGTAACAACAGACCCTATAGCCGATTATCTGACAAGAATCAGAAACGCTATCAAGGCAAGACATAGAATAGTAGAAATTCCTGCTTCAAATATCAAGAAGGAAATTACCAAAGTGCTTTTTGATAAAGGCTATATTCAGAATTACAAATTTGAAGATACGCCTAATCATCAGGGGGTTATCAAGATTGCTTTGAAATACCACCCTATTACGAAAGAATCTGCTATTATGAATTTGAAGCGGGTGAGTACGCCTGGTTTGCGTAAGTATGTAGGTGTAAAAGATATGCCAAGAGTCCTGAACGGTCTGGGAATTGCAATTCTCTCTACCTCCAAAGGGGTAATGACCGATAAGGAAGCACGCACTTTGAACGTAGGTGGTGAAGTGTTGTGCTACGTTTATTAGTATAACGTCAAAAACAATT
>JANWZC010000008.1:0-6439 GCA_025054975.1 Raineya sp. | reverse complement strand
ACGCGTATTTATGCTCAAATCATAGATGATACGCGTGGAGTTACGCTTGCAAGTGCCTCTTCTTTTGACCTCAATGCTACTAAACTCAATGTAGAAGTAGCTCGAGAAGTAGGAAAGAAACTTGCTGAAAAAGCTACTGCTAATGGTATTAAGGCAGTGGTCTTTGATAGAAATGGCTATCTATATCATGGTAGAGTGAAGGCATTGGCTGATGGGGCAAGAGAAGGAGGTTTAGAATTCTAAAATTTAAGCAGTATGAACAATAGAAAACCTATCCGAGTAAGTGACGTAGAACTCAAAGAAAGAGTAGTTGCTATTAAGCGTGTTGCTAAAGTAGTAAAGGGTGGAAGACGTTTTAGCTTTGCCGCTATTGTGGTAGTAGGTAATGGCAATGGTATTGTAGGTTATGGCTTGGGCAAGGCTAATGAAGTTACCGATGCTATCACTAAGGGTATCAATGATGCTAAGAAAAATTTAGTGCAAGTGCCTATTCTCAAACATACCATCCCGCACGAAGCATACGGAAAATTCTGTGGTGGTAAGGTGTTCATTAAGCCTGCTGCTCCAGGTACAGGTGTGATTGCGGGAGGTGCTATGCGTGCTGTTCTTGAAAGTGCAGGCATAAAAGATGTATTGGCTAAATCAAAAGGTTCATCTAATCCGCATAATGTAGTAAAAGCTACTATTGATGCCCTCTTAAAATTGAGAGCTCCTCATACCGTAGCTCAAATGAGAGGTGTAAGTTTGCAAAAAGTTTTTAATGGATAGAAAACTATGACAAAAGTAAGGGTTACTCAGGTGCGTAGTTTGATAGATCGCCCCGAAAGACAACATAGAATTATGCAAGCTCTTGGTTTGGGCAGAATAGGGAAAAGTCGTGAACATACACTTACGCCCCAAATTCAAGGAATGATAGAAAAAGTAAGCCACTTGATTAAAGTGGAAGAGATACAATAACAGAAGTCAATTTTAGCACAAACTCTGAAAAATCAAAATTAGCGTTTAGCGAAAGCGAGTTAAAACTTAAAGACAAATGAAACTGCATGAATTAAAACCTGCGGAAGGTTCAGTAAAAAATCGCAAGAGAATAGGTCGTGGTCCTGGTTCGGGTAGAGGAGGTACTTCTACACGCGGACATAAAGGAGCAAAATCTCGTTCAGGTTATAAAATCAAAAGAGGTTTTGAGGGTGGTCAGATGCCTCTGCAAAGACGTATTCCTAAATTTGGTTTCAAAAATCCTTTCAAAGTTAGCTACAAACCTATCAATTTGGATACGCTCTCTGAACTTGCTGAACAATTCGGCGTACAAAGTATAGATGTAGCTTTCTTGCAACAACATGGCTTTGCAAGCAAAAAGGATTTGATTAAAGTATTAGGAAGAGGAGAATTGAAAACAAAATTAGATGTAACAGCACACGCATTTTCACAAACAGCCAAAGAAGCGATTGAAAAAATGGGTGGGGTTGCCACTACTATCTAAGCAATTATGAAAAAGTTTATACAAACCATAAAGAACATTTTTGCTATTGAAGAGTTGCGAAGGCGTATTATCAATACGCTTATCTTGCTTGTAGTATTTCGGATTGGGGCTCATATTGTTTTGCCTGGCATAGACCCCGAAAAACTTACCAAGCAAGCAGGCAACACGGCAAGAGGTTTTTTGGACATCTTCCTTGGAGGTGCTTTCCAAAATGTAGCCATTTTTGCCTTAGGAATTATGCCTTATATTTCTGCTTCTATTGCCGTACAACTACTCACAGTGGCTTTGCCGAGCTTTCAAAAAATGCAAAAAGAAGGTGAAGCAGGCAGAAAAAAACTTAATCAAATTACCAAATATCTCACTATTGCTTTTACATTAGTACAATCTTATGCCTATTTGCAAAACCCTGACATATTTGCCGCATTAAGTCCGAACATTAGTCCTGCGTTTTTTACAGCCTACTCTATGGTTATTCTTACTGCGGGTACAATGTTTTGTATGTGGCTTGGTGATAGGATTACCGACAGAGGCATAGGTAATGGAGTTTCTATGCTGATTATGATTGGAATTGTTTCTCGCTTTCCGCAGGCAATTTATTTGGAACTTACAGCACGTTTTGGTAGCAAAGCCGCTCCAGGTAGTCCTTTTTTGCTTGTGATTGAATTTATATTGCTCTTTTTCATTGTGCTTTTGGTAGTAATGGTAACACAAGCAGTTCGTAGAATAACCATACAATATGCCCGACAAGTAGTAGGCAACAAAGTATATGGTGGGCAAAGACAATATTTACCGCTCAAACTCAATACGGCAGGAGTAATGCCTATTATTTTTGCTCAATCTTTGATGTTTTTACCTTCTTTGCTGGCAGGCTTGTTTTCAGAGAAAAGTCAATTTGCACAGGCTATTGTAACGGTATTCTCTAATCAATTTAGTTGGCAATACAATTTGATTTTTGCCATAATGATTTTGTTATTCACCTATTTCTACACAGCTATCACTATCAATCCTAAACAGATAGCTGATGATATGAAACGCAATGGTGGATTTATTCCAGGAGTAAAACCTGGTGAGCCTACGGCTCAGTATATTGATAGTGTAATTTCTAAAATTACGTTGCCCGGTTCATTATTTTTGGCTTTTATAGCTATTGTGCCTTCTATTGTGCGGGTAACTTTGGGAACAGACTCCAACTTTGCAATGTTTTTTGGAGGAACTTCCCTCTTGATTATGGTAGGGGTAGTATTAGACACCTTACAACAGATAGAAAGTTATCTTTTAATGAAACATTACGAAGGCTTGATGCAATCGGGTAAAATAAGTGATACATCTACTTTGGCAGCGGTACAACAATGAGTGAAGTAATACTTAAAACCAACGCAGAGATAGAAATTATCAGGGCAAATGCTCAGATTTTGGGGAAAGCCCATGCCGAAGTAGCCAAATGGATTGAACCAGGCGTAAAAACTTCTAAGCTCAATCAGATAGCTGAGGAGTTTATCCGAGATAATCAAGCCATACCTTCATTTAAGGGGTATAGTATCAAGGAGTCGCCACCTTTTCCTGCGGCATTGTGTATTTCGGTCAATGAGCAAGTAGTACACGGATTGCCCGGCGATTATGAACTCAGAGAAGGTGATATAGTGTCAATTGATTGTGGAGTTTTCAAAGATGGGTTTCATAGCGATAGTGCTTATACGTATGCGGTAGGTGAAATAAAACCCGAAGTCCAAAAACTTTTGGAAGTTACTAAAAATGCTCTTTACAAAGGCATTGAACAAGTACGTTTTGGAGCAAGAGTTGGCGATATTAGCTATGCTATACAAAAATATGTAGAAAGTTTTGGTTTTTCGGTAATTAGAGAGTTGGCAGGACACGGAGTAGGTAAAAAATTACACGAAAAACCTGATGTGCCTAATCACGGCAAGCGAGGAAAAGGTGTAATGTTAAGAAATGGAACGGTACTTGCCATAGAACCTATGGTAAGCATGGGCAAAAAAGAAGTGGTGCAGGAAGCAGATGCTTGGACAATACGTACTGCCGATAAGTCTCCTGCGGCACATTTTGAACATACCGTAGCAGTGGTAAGTGGAAAAGCAACTATCTTGACAACTTTTGAATATATTGAAGAAGTTTTAGCAAAAAAATATGGCAAAGCAGGCGTCCATTGAACAAGACGGTATCATTACAGAAGCTCTTTCAAACGCAATGTTTAGAGTAGAGCTACAAAACGGACACGAAATCATTGCTCATATCTCGGGGAAAATGCGTATGAATTACATCAAGATTTTGCCCGGAGATAAAGTGAAAGTAGAAATGTCGCCGTATGATTTGACCAAAGGCAGAATTGTTTATCGTTACAAATAAAAATTACGGATATGAAAGTACGTGCTTCTGTTAAAAAACGCAGTGCAGACTGCAAGGTAATCCGTAGAAGAGGCAAAGTCTATGTGATTAACAAAAAAAATCCTAAATACAAACAAAGACAAGGTTAGTTATGAGAATCGCTGGTGTAGATATTCCCAACAACAAACGTGGAGAAATTGCTCTCACGTACATTTATGGAATTGGTCGCAGTTCAGCCCAAAAAATCCTAACCAAAGCAGGAATTTCTTGGGATAAGAAAGTCTCTGAATGGACTGACGAAGAGGCAGTAAAAGTACGTAACATTATCAATGATGAATATACCATTGAAGGGCAACTTCGCTCGCAAGTGCAGTTGAGTATCAAACGTTTGATGGATATTGGTTGCTATCGGGGTATTCGTCATCGGAAAGGTTTGCCCGTAAGAGGACAAAGCACCAAAAATAACTGCCGTACGCGTAAGGGTAAGCGTAAAACCGTACCTAACAAGAAGAAAGCTACTAAGTAGTAGGTAAATTCCTTAAAATCTGAAATTATGGCAACTACTAAAGATACCAAAAAAGAAAAGGTCAAGAAAAAATTAGTACAGGTAGATCCCGTAGGGCAAGTACATATCAAGGCTTCTTTCAACAATATTATCATTACCATCACCAATAACAATGGACAGGTAATTACTTGGTCTTCGGCGGGAAAAATGGGTTTCAGAGGTTCTAAAAAGAATACTCCCTATGCCGCCCAAGTAACCGCCTCTGATTGTGCAAAAAAAGCCTATGATTTGGGACTTCGGAAAGTTGATGTATTTGTCAAAGGTCCTGGGGCAGGCAGAGAGTCGGCTATCAGAACTGTACAAGCTACAGGTCTTGAGATAATGACTATTCAGGATGTTACTCCTTTACCTCACAATGGCTGCCGACCTCCTAAAAGAAGACGTGTATAACAAAAATTTTTGAGAGTTATGGATTGCAGGAAATCGTTGAAATTTGAACTTCAAACTCCAATTCCCTACCCTCAAATTTCTTCGATAGGCTTGCAAGACTAATTCTATAAGTTTCACTTTTAATCACAATACAATTATGGCAAGATATACTGGTCCGAAAGCAAAAATAGGACGTAGATTTGGCGAACCAATTCTAGGAGCAAACAAATATGTACAAAAGAAGAATTATGCTCCAGGTATTCACGGCAGAGGAAAGAAAAGAAAGCAGTCGGAGTATGCGGTTCAGCTTGCCGCTAAACAGAAAGCCAAATATATTTATGGTGTCTTAGAAAGACAATTTGCTCGCATTTTCCACAAAGCCAGCATTAAAGAAGGTATTACAGGGGAAAATTTGCTTAAATTATTGGAAGCACGTTTAGATAACACAGTGTATCGTTTGGGGATAGCACCTTCACGTAGAGCTGCTCGTCAGTTGGTTTCTCACAAACATATCACCGTGAATGGCGAAGTAGTAAATATTCCGTCTTACCAACTTAAACCTGGTGATATAGTAGGAGTACGTGAAAAATCTAAATCTTTGGAGGTAATTACAAATAGTTTGGCAAATCGTTCCAATCGCTACAATTGGTTAGAATGGGATAGCAAACTCATGCAAGGCAAATTTGTTGCCTACCCTGAAAGAGAGCAAATTCCTGAAAATATCCAAGAGCAGTTAATAGTAGAATTGTACTCTAAATAAAGTTGAATGGGAGCATTGAAAAACAAATTTTCAAGTCCTCCTATTCGCTTGAACTTGAAACTTCAAACTTATAGCGATATGTCAATCTTAACGTTTCAAATGCCCAGCAAAGTAGTGATGGAGAAAGCCGATGATTTTCACGGCTTGTTTGAGTTTAAGCCTTTGGAAAGAGGCTATGGGGTAACTATTGGAAATGCTTTGCGTAGAGTATTACGCTCTTCTTTGGAAGGGTATGCTATTACGGCTTTTAGGATACAAGGAGTTTTACACGAGTTTTCTACCATTCCGGGCGTAGTGCAAGATGTTACAGAGATAGTGTTAAATCTTAAAAAAGTTCGTTTCAAGAAAATTGCTGACGTAGTTGAAAACAAAATAAGCATACAGGTCAAAAATAAAGAGGTACTTACCGCAGGGGATATTGCCAAGTTTTGCAGTTCGTACCAAATTACTAATCCTGATTTGGTCATCTGCGAAATGGATAAGTCGGTGGTGTTGGATATGGAGCTAATTGTAGAAAAAGGACGTGGCTACGTACCCGCCGAAGAGCATAGAATCCCTGACCAAACTTTAAATTTCATTGCCATAGACTCTATTTTTACGCCTATCAAAAATGTAAGATATTCTGTTGAAAACACAAGGGTAGAACAAAAAACTGACTATGAAAAGTTAATTATTGAAATAGAAACTGATGGCACTATTCACCCCGAAGATGCTCTCAAAGGGGCGGCACATATTCTTATTCAACATTTCATGCTATTCTCTGACCAAACCATGACCTTCGATGTGGTACAGAAAGAGGAAACTGTGGCAGTTGATGAAGAAGTTTTACGTATGCGAAAACTTCTCAAAACGCCTCTTGCCGACCTTGACCTTTCAGTGCGTGCCTATAACTGCTTGAAATCAGCAGATATCAAAACTCTTG